>NZ_JAFCTN010000039.1:0-52263 GCF_049896045.1 Pseudomonas sp. PWP3-1b2 | reverse complement strand
TGGGCAGCATTTCATTCCTCACTGGTAAAAACCGGGGGGCGCGGGGTTGCGCGCGACGGGGGTGGGTCAGTTAATGGATTTGGTGGCTGATACACCGCATTCGCGAGCAAGCCCGCTCCCACAGTGGATCTCCATTTGGTCTGGAGAATCGCGATCTGCTCAAGAAAAAAACAGCGCCTTTGATTCAACCACTCAGGTCGGCTACTAGGCCGCCGCGCTTTAGATTTTGATCTTGCTTGTGATCTCAGGCACCCCGTTAACCACGATGGCCGCATGCCGAGCCACAGCGAGGCACCGAGTGGTGGGGCGAAGACCTTTTGCTTACTTTTGGCTGGGCCGGCTTCCGGTCTTTCCAAAAGTGACCCGCTGTAAGAGCGGAACCATAAGCCGCCATCACCGCAAAAATGGATATGTACCCCGCACCAGAGTTACCATTACGCCCTTCAGCGCCCCCCCCCCTTTAGCGCCCCCTGCCAATAATAAGCCACCCCCATGCCCTTCGAACTCAGCGTCGACCTCACCACCCTAGCCATCCTGGCCGTCGTGGCCTTCATCGCAGGCTTCATCGACGCCATCGCCGGCGGCGGCGGCCTGCTTACCACCCCGGCCCTGCTCACCGCCGGCATGCCGCCCCACCTGGTACTGGGCACCAACAAACTCAGCTCCACATTCGGCTCAGCCACCGCCAGCTTCACCTTCTACCGCCGCAAACTCTTCCACCCGCGCCAATGGGTGCACGCCATCGTCGGCACAGCCATCGGGGCCTTGGCCGGCGCCGTGGTCGCCCACTACCTCCCCGCCGAAACCCTGAACAAAATGCTCCCGGTCATCGTTTTTGCCTGCGGTCTCTACCTGCTGTTCGGCGGCACACCCAAAGCCCCCCTGGACGCCAACGCCCCTATCAAGAAAAAATGGCAATCCACCCAAGGCTTCAGCCTGGGCTTCTACGACGGTGTAGCCGGCCCCGGCACCGGTGCGTTCTGGACCGTCAGCACCCTGCTCCTGCACCCCATCGACCTGGTCAAAGCCAGCGGCGTGGCGCGCAGCATGAACTTCGTCAGCAACGCGGCAGCGCTGACGGTGTTCATCATCAATGGTTCAGTGGACTGGATCGTCGGCCTGGCGATGGGCGTCTCGGTGATGTGCGGCGCATTCTTTGGCGCACGCAGCGCAATCAGCGGCGGCGCCAAATTCATTCGGCCGGTGTTTATCACCGTGGTCCTCGGCCTGACGGTGCGCCTAGCCTGGCAGCACTGGTTCAGCGTGGCCTAAACGGCGGGCCAGGTAGAGGTCGATGAGGTAACGCGCAATCGAACGCGACGCCGGCAACGGCGGCAGCTCGCGGATATTGAACCACTGCGCATCTTCGATCTCGTCGGCCTGGGGCACGATGTCGCCACCGGCGTACTCTGCGTGGAAACCCAACATCATCGAGTGCGGGAACGGCCAGCACTGGCTGCCCATGTACTGAATGTTCTTGACCTCCACCTGCACCTCCTCACGCACCTCGCGGATCAGGCAGTCTTCAGCCGACTCACCCGGCTCGGCAAACCCTGCCAGGGTGCTGTAGACACCCGGCACAAAGCGCGGCGAACGCGCCAGCAGGATCTCGTCGCCACGGGTCACCAGCACGATCATGCTCGGCGATATGCGCGGGTAGCTGCGCAGGTCGCAGGCCTGGCAATGCATCGCCCGCTCGCGCGGCACCTGGACCATGGCCTGGCCACAACTGCCGCAAAACCGGTGTTCACGGGCCCAGGTGCCAATCTGCGCGGCGTAACCCAGCACTTTGTACAGGGTGTGATCGCCTTGCAGCATGAAGCCGCGCAGGCCCTGCCAGCTGCAACCGGGTAGCTCGGCGGATTCGTTCAGTTCCAGCAAGTACACCGGCTCACCGTCGAGATGGCCGATGCCGTGCTCGGCAAACACTGAAAGGTCCTGGCGTTTGAGCCATTCCCTGGGGAACAGCGGGCCGTTGGCATCATGCAAAAAGCCTTCGCGGCTGCGGGCCACGGCCCAGCCGCCTGGGGCGTCATTGTCCAGCAGCGTTGTGGTAATCCAGCCTGGGGTCATGTCGGTCAATCCACGAATTCGGGTTTCTGTTTACTCATATGGGCCGCGATGGCGACGCGCAGGTCGTTGGATTGCAACATAGCCGAGTTCCAGGTGGCAACGTATTCCAGACCATCCTTGACCGTGTGATCACGCATGTAGCTGATCATCGCCTTGGTGCCGGTCACGGCAATCGGCGATTTGGCGGCGATTTCATGGGCGATTTCCATCACGCCGGCCAGCAGGCTTTCCTGATCGGCATACACACGATTGACCAGCCCGATGCTGCGCGCTTCTTCGGCGCCGAACTGGCGACCGGTGTAGGCCAGCTCGCGCAGCATGCCGTCGCCGATAATGCGCGGCAGGCGTTGCAGGGTGCCGACGTCGGCGGCCATGCCAATGTCGATTTCCTTGATCGAGAACTGCGCGTCTTCAGCCGCATAGCGCATGTCGCAGGCACTGATCAGGTCGATCGCGCCGCCAATGCAGTAGCCCTGAATCGCTGCCAGTACCGGTTTGCGGCAGTTGTCGACGGCATTGAACGAGGCTTGCAGGTCGAGGATCTTGCGCCGCAACAGGCGTGCGTTGCGGCCCACGTCCTTGCCAAGATCATTGGCCACCGAGGCCAGCATCATCAGGTCGATACCCGACGAGAAATGCTTGCCGGCGCCGCTCAGCACCACGGCACGCACGGCGTCGGTGTCTTCGACCCACTGGAAGATGTCGATGATCTCGGTCCAGAACGCGGCGTTCATGGCGTTGATCTTTTCCGGGCGGTTGATCTGCACATGGGCAACGTTGCCGGTGAGTTCGACGACGAATGCTTGGTATTCGGACATGGCAGTGATCCCTGACTGGCGAGTGATAAGGCCCGAACTATAACAAGGCTGCGTGACGGCGCGTCGGCCAAAAACGGGACTGGCAAAGGTAATGAAATGTTGTGCGCGCAAGGTTCATGCAGCACCGATACATTTCACGCCAGGCGCGTCATTTATCGGCTATACAATCAGGGCCATTGCCCTGGAGCCGACTATGCCGTCCACGTTTCGTTCTTCATTGATTCTGGCCCTGGTGGTCGTGCTGACCGGCATCGGCGCCGGGTTGGGCGGGATGCTGCTGGCGTTATTGCTGCACGGTATACAACACCTCGCTTACGGCTACAGCCAGGGCAGCCTGATCAGCCACGAAACCTTCCTGCTGGGCGTGACCGCAGCGCCGCCCGAACGTCGCGTGTTGGTGCTGGTAGTGTGCGGTCTGGTCGCCGGGCTGGGCTGGTGGACGATTTACCGCTACGGCCGCCCGCTGGTGAGCGTCAAGCAGGCGGTGTCCGAAAAAATGCCAGTCATGCCGCCCAAAACCACCCTCGCCCATGCGGTGCTGCAAATCATCACCGTGGCCCTCGGCTCACCGCTGGGCCGTGAAGTGGCGCCACGGGAAGTCGGTGCGCTGGTGGGCAGCTGGCTGTCGCAACGGGCCCGCTTGAGCCCGCAGATGCACCGCCTGATCATCGCCGGTGGCGCCGGTGCCGGCCTGGCGGCGGTGTATAACGTGCCATTGGGCGGTGCGGTGTTTGTGCTGGAAGTGCTGGTAGGCGCCTTCAGTTGGCCGGCGGCAGTCATTGCGCTGGCCACCTCGGCGATTGGCGCATCGATCGCGTGGATCGGGCTGGGGGCGGAATCCCAATACGTGGTGCCGCACTTTGTACTCAGCCCGGCGCTGATCGCCTGGGCGGTGGTGTGTGGGCCGGTGTTCGGGCTGGCCGCGTACGGTTTTACCCGTCTCACGGGCACGGCAAGGGCGAATGCCGCGCGCGGTTGGCGCCTGCCGGTGTTGTCGTTGATCAACTTCACGATCATCGGCGGGCTGGCCATGCTGTTGCCGCAGATCCTCGGCAACGGCAAAGGCCCGGCGCAACTGGGTTTCGACAGCGAATTGAGCATCAGCCTGGCCGCTTTGCTGCTGGTGGTGAAAGTGCTGATCACCGCGAGCACCCTGCGCGCGGGGGCCGAAGGTGGCCTGCTGACGCCTGGGTTGGCGAATGGTGCGTTGCTGGCGATCATCCTTGGCGGCGCCTGGAGCCTGGTGTGGCCGGGCGTGCCGCTGGGGGCGTTTGCGATCATCGGCGCGGCGGCTTTTCTGGCGTCCAGCATGAGCATGCCGCTGACGGCAATTGTGCTGGTGGCTGAATTCACCCGTATCGACCATGACTTTCTGGTGCCGATCATCCTGGCGGTGGTGGGTTCGATGTGCGTGAGCAAGCTGTGCCAGCGCCTGGAAACTACTGGAAAAAAAGCAGCCCAGGCGCCATCCTCTGCGCTTTAAGCCGCCCCTCAGCGGCGCTCTACGTTTGAAGGATATGCCCATGCACGCCCAACCCCTCGCCCCCGCCGATTTCGAATTCCTCGAAGACACCCTGCTCAAATACGGCGACGACCATTCGGTACTGAACCTGGCTGAACTTGACGGCTACTTCACCGCGCTGGTCTCAAGCCCGGCTCAGGTAGACGTGGGCGAGTGGTTCCCGGCGATTTGGGATGGGCAGAACCCGAATTGGGAAAACGTCGAAGAGGCTCAGCGCTTTTTGGAACTGTGCGTGCGCCACAGCAATACATTGGCCGAGCAACTGGCCACCGATGCGCAGAGCTTCAAGGCCCGCTTCGATGACACCGAGCATCAAGGCCAACGCGTGACGCTCGCCGAAGAATGGTGCTTTGGCTATATCCGTGGCGCGGCGATCGGCAAGTGGCCAGCGCTGCCGACTGAACTGGCTGCGCAATGGGAGAAAATCTCCTGGTGCGCCGAGCAGGACAACTTTGAACTGCCGGCAGACCTGGATGTAAACGCCCATCAACAGCGGGTCAGCGAAATCGAACCGGCTGCGCGGGCGCTACATGATTACTGGTTGAGCGTGCGCTGAGCCGGGCTTATTTGAAGTCCAGGTCAAACGCCTGATAGAACGCGTTGCCGGTATTGGCCACGATCCACATCAGCACAACCACGTGCCGTCCCTTCTTGCCCTTAGGCAGCGTCACCTGGTGCTCGACTTTGGCCTTCATTGCCTCGGCGTGGCTGTAATACGGCACCTGGGTGTAGAAGTCCTCGAAGAACGGCTTCGCCTCAAGCTGCGCGCGGCTGATGCGCTGTTTGGGGTCCCAGCCATCCTTGGTGATCAACCAGCGGTAGCCGCGAGTGACGTGGGCGGCGGTGTAGTCCCACTGCACTTTGAAGACCTGGCCGGCTTCGACATTCAGCAGTGGCCAGGTAAACGGTGTGTTGAGCTTTTGGCTCATTTCCTCGTCGGTGAAGTTCACGCAATCGCGGTCGTCGGTTTTACCGCCGCTCAAGATGTGACCATCGCCCGGCGGCGTGACGCTTTGATCATCGGTCTGATACGGCGCGGGGAATGGCCCGCCGGTAAGTGCCGGGAAGTTCTTGCCCCCCTCCATTTCATTGACTTGCCAGTTGCCCAGCAGGCCGCGCTCTACCGCGACCGCGCCACGGCTGGAGGGAGTTACGACACGGCCGTGTCGAAGTTGGGTTTGAGGTTTGTTCATTTCAGTCACTCCTTGATTGAAAGTCGCCCCGTCGTGGGGCAGGTCTGAACTTACCCCATCACCTCGGTATGTCCAGCTGGCCTCTTCGCAGGCAATGTCAGCATTACACCCTCCTTCGTTGAGCGCGGGCCCTTGTCCTGCATCCGGTTGATCGCTCCTCTTACCTTGCCAGGGGATAACCACCTACAGGCAGTGTCAGGGGCCGGGCGGCAGTAAACCCTTCGCCCATGGCAATCCCACTCGACAAGCACCGCGTCTATGCCCGATTATTCGGGTCCGCCCGTCGGCCACTCCGTGCCACCTTGCCTTGATCAGGAGCCTTGTACCTTGAGTTCGCAGAAAACCGTGACCGTGACACCGCCAGACTTCCCCCTGAACGGCAAGGTTGCGCCCCCCGGCTCCAAATCCATCACCAACCGCGCCCTGCTGCTGGCGGCCCTGGCCAAGGGCACCAGCCGGTTGAGTGGCGCGCTGAAAAGCGATGACACCCGCCACATGTCGGTGGCCCTGCGCCAGATGGGCGTGACCGTTGACGAGCCGGACGACACCACCTTTGTCGTCACCGGTACCGGCAAGCTGCAATTGCCCGCGCAGCCGCTGTTCCTCGGCAATGCCGGCACCGCCATGCGCTTTCTCACCGCCGCAGTGGCAACGGTGCAAGGCACCGTGGTGCTGACCGGCGACGACTACATGCAAAAACGCCCGATTGGCCCGCTGCTGGCCACCCTCGGCCAGAACGGTATTCAAGTCGACAGCCCGACCGGCTGCCCGCCCGTCACCGTGCACGGCGTTGGCAAGGTGCAGGCCAAGCGTTTTGAAATTGATGGCGGCTTGTCCAGCCAGTACGTGTCGGCCCTGCTGATGCTTGCGGCGTGCGGCGAAGCCCCGATTGAAGTGGCGCTGACCGGCAAGGACATCGGCGCCCGTGGCTACGTGGACCTGACCCTGGACTGCATGCGTGCCTTCGGCGCGCAGGTCGACGCGCTCGACGACACCACCTGGCGCGTGGCCGCCACCGGCTACACCGCCCACGACTACCTGATCGAACCCGACGCCTCTGCCGCCACCTACTTGTGGGCCGCTGAAGTGCTGACCGGCGGGCGCATCGACATCGGCGTGGCCGCACAGGCGTTCACCCAGCCAGACGCCAAGGCCCAGGCCGTGATTGCGCAGTTCCCGAACATGCAGGCCACGGTGATCGGCTCTCAAATGCAGGACGCCATTCCGACACTGGCCGTGCTCGCCGCCTTTAACAACACCCCTGTGCGTTTCACTGAACTGGCCAACCTGCGCGTCAAGGAATGTGATCGCGTGCAGGCGCTGCATGACGGCCTCAACGAAATCCGCCCGGGCCTGGCGACCATCGAAGGCGACGACCTGCTCGTGGCCAGCGACCCGGCGCTGGCCGGCACCGCGTGCAATGCGCTGATCGACACCCACGCCGACCATCGCATCGCCATGTGCTTTGCCCTGGCCGGGCTGAAGGTGTCGGGTATCCGCATTCAGGACCCGGACTGCGTAGCCAAGACCTACCCGGACTACTGGAAGGCCCTGGGCAGTCTTGGGGTTGCGCTGACCTACTGACGCATCAGCGCCGTGATGGGGAGGGAAAGCACATGACACTTCGCCAACCCTGCCCACCCGGCGTTTGCGTTTGCGACCGCGAACAGCTACTTGAAGCGCCCGGCGCTGATTTACGCATTCTCCAGCTGACACGTCAGCAGGAAAAGATCCTGCTCGAGCGCCTCGAAGACCTCAAAAGCCTGCAAGACCTGGAACACATGCAACAGCGCATGTATGAGCAATTGGGCATCCGCGTGCACATCGCACCGGGCCACGCCGAAGTCAAAAGTATGCGCGGCATTCAAATCGTCATCGACGCGCAGCCGGGCATGTGCCGCAAGACCCGGCAATCCATCCCGGCGGCGATTCGTCGGGGCCTGGAGAAACGCCCGGAAATTGCCTACCGCTTGCTCGACTCACACGACCTGTTCGGCCAAGGCTGAATCAACCGCAAACGCTTCCTTGTGAAACATCCCCTGCCCCAAGGCATTCGCTGTGTGCAAATGCGCCTGCGCGCTGCCGCTTTCCGATTCCAGTAACAGCTCGGACGTCACCACTTGCGCCCCGCAGTAATCAAAAATCCCATAGTCGATTTGCGTGCGCATTGCCTTGGCGTAACCGTGGCGGTCAAACGCGCTTTCGTCCGCCGCCCCCAGCGCCAGCAGGTGCACTTGCAAGTGCCGCAGTTTTTTCACCACCGGCATCTCCGGGCCGTAATCAATCGCCCATCCGTTGATGAACACGCGGTCGATCCAGCCTTTGAGCAGGCCGGGCATCGACCACCAGTAGATCGGAAATGCCAACACCAACGCATCGGCGCGGTCGATGCGCGCTTGTTCGGCGAGCACATCGGCAGGCGGCGTGGCGCGTTCACGGTGCACACGGTGGTCGGCGGCTGAGTAGCGCGGGTCAAAACCTTCAGCGGCGAGGTCGGCGATTTCGAAGGTGTGGCCGGATGCAGTCAAGCCAGCGGCAACGTGCGCGGCCAGGCTGTGGGTGAGGGATTGCGGGTCGTGATGAGCAACAACGATCAGAGCATGCATGACTTTGACTTCCTTTCGGTTTACGCTGGGCTTAAGTTACCTTTGGTAAGTTACTTTTGGTATATAAGCATGTCAAGCGTTAAATCCCCTGCCCCACGTCGTCGTTTATCCCGCGAGGGTCGCTTGCGTCAGTTGCTCGACGTAGCTTGGCAACTGGTGCGTGAAGAAGGCACCGACGCCCTGACCCTGGGGCGCCTGGCTGAACTGGCTGGCGTGACGAAGCCGGTGGTCTACGACCATTTCGTCACCCGCGCAGGCTTGCTGGCCGCGCTGTATGAAGATTTTGACGGGCGTCAGAATCAAGTGTTTACCGAGGCTATCGAAGCCAGCGGCGCAACGCTGGAGGACCGGGCCTGGGTGATCGCCTCGTCCTACGTCGATTGCGTCTTGCTTCAGGGCCGGGAAATTCCAGGGGTGATCGCAGCCCTGAGCAGCTCACCGGAGCTGGAAACCCTCAAGCGCCGCTACGAGGCGGTCTTCCGCGACAAGTGCCGCGATGCCCTGTCGCCCTTCGCCCCGGGTGGCAGCGTGTCTCAGGCGGGATTACGCGCCATGCTCGGCGCCGCTGAAGCCTTGTCCCACGCGGCAGCCAACGGCGAGGTCAGCCGTGAGGAGGCGCAGCAGGAGCTGTTGGCGACCATCCTGGCGATGGTCAATCGCGGGCGGGCTTGAAAGAATTTTTATCACCAAACGAATAAAGACACGCGGTGGGTGTTTACCTGAGTACACCTTGTGACTCTCGCACAAGGCACTCAACACCCGGAAAACCCAGGAGTTCGTCATGCTGAAAAACCTCTCTCTCGCGGCCGCCGTCCTGCTTGCCTGCGCCTCGTCCATGGCCTTCGCCGCCCCTGCCAAGGTCGCCGACAGCGCCAAGGGCAAAGTGCTGGTCGACAGCCAAGGGATGACGCTCTACACCTTTGCCAAAGACAGCGCGGGCAAGTCGGTTTGCAGCGGCCAGTGCCTGGCCAACTGGCCGGCGTTCAGCGCGTCAGCCACTGCTAAAGATGCCGACGGTTACACCGTGATCAGCCGTGACGATGGCAGCAAGCAGTGGGCCTACAAGGGCCAGGCGCTGTACACCTGGGTCAAGGACAGCAAGCCGGGCGACATCACCGGTGACGGCGTTGGCGGCAACTGGAACCTGGCCAGGCCGTAAGCACTGACCGCCCACAAAAAAACCTCCCTGGCGGGAGGTTTTTTCGCATTCAGCGCCTACGTTCGCTCAGGAACAGCTGAACCTTGCGCGCCAACTGATCGAGATGCCGATCGCGCTGTTTCTCTGCATCGACCATCGCGCGCTTGCCGTGTCTTGACAGCAGGTACGTATGAATCTGCCGCACTTCCAACGAGCTGTAGATAGCCGCCACTTCCAGCACGCCCATCAGCCCGTCGGTGGCGTAATCACGCGTGTTCATCAACACCTGCGTGCCTCGCGCGCCGCGCACTTGAAAGCCCATGGCTTCGAACGCCGGCACCTTCTCGACCGCACACGCCAACTCGGCATGGGGATAGCGCGCCAACACGTCCTGCACCATCGCGCGCGCCACGCCCTGGCGTCGGCGCGTAGCCTGCACGGCCATGAAGGCGATACCGCAGGCTTGCGGGTCGTCCTTTACCGGCAGGTACAGGCAAAAACCAATCAGCTGTTCCTCGTCCATCGCCACCACCAATTCTACGGCGATGCCTTTGGCGCCGTTCAGCGCCTCCAGGTACAGGTGCACCTCAAAGCCGATGGCATATTGATAAATGTTGTACAGCAGGTTGCTCGGCGGCAACGCGACGCTGCTGATGTCGGTGAGGTTGTCCACCACCATCTGCAGGATCTGGGCATTGATGGGCTCGGGGCACGGTGTGGTGTAACGGGTAAGGGCGAACATGCAGATTCCTGGGGTTTTGCGTCAAGGCAGCGGCGATTGTACCTGTTACAGCCGATTCTTTGGCCGCCCGCCTCGCGTGCGCTGTGGCGAATGGCCTGCACGCGACTTTTGCCGCCGCCGGGCCCGCAATAGGGCCGCGCGGGGTGCGCAGAACACCCGTTGAGGCAAAAAAACAAAAAAGGCGTTGCGCCAGACCGGGTTACATCGCGCATCATGGGCACTTTCAAGCTCAAGGGTAACGTCCATGCGCGTGCTGTCATTGATGATGGGTCTTACGACGCTGGCCGCCAGTCTGGCGTTCTGCGCCAGCGCGATGGCGAACGAAGAAAGTCAGTTGGTGCAACAGATCAATCAATACCGCAGCCAGGTACAGCGCTGCGGTGACCAGGGTTCCCAGGAGCTTCCGCCGCTGGCCAACGATACGCGGCTGGTGCTGCCGGCGACCAACGTCGGCGACTTGCAGCAGGCCTTGGCGCGGGCGGCGTACCCGATGGTCAACGTGCAGGCCATCAGCCTGTCCGGCCCCAAGGACGCGCAGTCGGCGATGAAAGCCGTGCGCGAAAGTTTCTGCCGCGTGGTACTCGACCCGCAATTCGTGGATATCGGCGTGAGCAACAGCGGCCAGGACTGGCGCATCGTGCTCGCCCGCCCGCTGCTCAGCAGCGGCCTGGGTGACTGGCAGACCGAAGGCAAGCAACTGCTGAACCTGATCAACGCGGCGCGTCAACAGCCGCGCCAATGTGGCACCCAGGCGTTCGCGGCGACCACGCCGTTATCGTGGAACGACGACCTCGCCGGTGCCGCCAACAGCCACACGCGCAACATGGCCAACGGCAACTTCTTCGACCACCTCGACCACGACGGCCGAACGCCCGGTGACCGCGCGGAACTGGCTGGCTACAGTGCGAAGAACGTCGGCGAAAACATCGCCGCCGGCCTCGACACCCCGCGCAAAGTTGTAGACGGCTGGCTTGCCAGCCCCGGCCATTGCGCCAACCTGATGAACCCGCAATTTCGCGAATTGGGCGCCGCCTATGCGATGGACCCGAAGAGTGATGCGGGCATCTACTGGACCGGCCTGTTCGCCACACAGCAGTAAGTGTGCAGCCGCCCGAACAAGGCGGCATTTACCCGTGCAAATGGAAGAAGCATCAAATTGCCATCTCATCGATAATCACTCTGAACTGGCAGCGGTCAATCCGGTCTGTCTCTTGTTAGCCTGAGCTTTCAAGCACTCGACAGACCGTGGTAGACAAGGTGTTCGCGTAATGATGAATTGGCTGCAAAGCAGCAGCGACATGGCCGAGCAGGTTCGCCTGCATGATTGGGCCAGTACGCCTCTGGGACCATTGGAACAATGGTCCGACGTGCTCAAGACCACTGTCGCTCTGTGCTTTGCCTCAAGCTTTCCCCAGTCGATTATCTGGGGCCCCTCGCTGGCGATGCTTTACAACGACGCGATGATCCCGATCCTGGGCGACAAGCCCTACGCCCTGGGCCGCCCGTTCAGCGAGGTGTGGCATGAAGTCTGGGAAGAAGTCAGCCCCATCGCCAACGCAGCCTTTGAAGGGCATGCAACGTATGTCGAGAACTACCCACTGGTGATCGAACGCGGCGCGGGCCCCGAGCAGGCCTATTTCACCTTTTGCTACAGCCCGATCCGCGACTCCCTGGGCAAAGTCGTCGGCATGCTCAACACTGTTACTGAAACCACGACCACCGTATTCCTGGCGCGCCGCCTGAATGTGCTGGACGCAATCGGCAGCGCCGTGTGCAACGCCATCGACGCCGAAGCCATCATGACCACCACCACGCGCCTGCTCGCCGAGCACCTGCGGGTGTCCAATTGCGCCTATGCCGACATGGACGCCGATGAAGACGGCTTTACCATTCGCGGCAATTGGGCAGCGCCCGGCTCACCGAGCCTCGTCGGGCACTACAGCCTTGCGTCATTTGGCGCGCGGGCCTTGCGGCAATTGCGCGCTGGGGAAGCGTTGGTAGTGCGCGACAACCGCGTCGAGTTCACCCCGCAAGAATCCGCCAGCTACCAGGCACTGGGCGTCACGGCCACCGTGTGCTTCCCGATGATCAAGGACGGCCGCCTCACCGCGTTGATGGCCGTACACGACAAAGCTGCGCGGGCCTGGTCGCCCTATGATCTGGCCCTGGTCGGCGAAGTCACTGAACGCTGCTGGGCGCATATTGAACGCGTGCGCGCCGACGCCGCCGTGCGCGAGGGTCTGGCCGCCATTACCGAACTCAACTCCACCCTGGAACAGCGCGTGGAAGACCGCACCACTGCGCTGACTCAGGCCGAAGCCGCGCTGCACCAGTCGCAGAAGCTTGAAGCCATCGGCCAATTGACCGGCGGCGTGGCACACGACTTCAACAATCTGCTGACGATCATTCGCTCATCGATGGATTTTTTGCGCCAGCCGGGGCTCTCCGAGGAACGCCGTCAGCGCTACATGGGCGTTGTCAGCGAGACTGTCGAGCGCGCCAGCAAGCTCACCAGTCAGTTGCTCGCCTTTGCCCGCCGTCAGCCGCTGAACCCGGAAGTCTTCGACGTGTGCCTGCGGGTGCGCAATATCGGCGAAATGCTTGAAAGCGTGACCGGTGCGCGTATTCAGGTGGCAGTGGATTTGCCTGCGCAACCTTGTTACGTGCGCGTCGATTCCAGCCAGTTTGAAACGGCCTTGATCAACATGGCACTCAATGCCCGCGATGCCATGGAAGGTCAAGGCACATTGACCCTGCGCGTTGCGGCAGTGGCGGCCTTGCCACGTATCCGCGGGGACGCAGGAGCGCGCCAGCCGTTTGTGACGATTGTGCTGAGCGACACCGGCACCGGGATCGCCAGCGACACCGCCGAGCGCATTTTCGAGCCGTTCTTCACCACCAAGGCTGTGGGCAAAGGCACCGGCCTGGGCCTGTCACAGGTGTACGGGTTTGCCAAACAGTCCGGCGGCAACGTCGACGTGGCGAGCACCCTTGGGTTGGGCACGCAATTCACCCTTTACCTCCCCGCAGCAGAGCCACCGGCTGCACCGCTCGCGCCTGCTCCCCAGGACGACGGCCCAGCCTTTGACGCCGCGCTGCGCCATATCCTGATCGTGGAAGACAACCTGGAAGTGGGCCGCTTCGCCACTCAGATATTGCAGGACTTGGGCTACCAGACGACGTGGGCCACCAATGCCGAAAACGCATTGGCACTGGCCGGCCCCGACGTTTCAAGCTTCGACGCGATCTTTTCGGATGTGGTAATGCCCGGCATGACCGGCGTGGCGATGGCCAAGCTGTTGCGTCAGCGCCGCGCGGATTTGCCGGTGGTGCTCACGTCGGGCTACAGCGAAGAGCTGGCCGACAATGGCTACGACGGTTTCGAGTTTTTGCCCAAGCCTTACTCCGCCGATCAAGTGGCACGGGTATTGGCCAAGTCGATGCGAGAAGGCTGAGCCCTATTCCGCCACCGCCACCTGGTTGCGGCCCAAGGCTTTGGCGCGATACAGCGCCTTGTCGGCGGTGTTCATCAGGCTGTGCAGGTCCTGATCGAGGCCACGGATGGAGGCGACACCGAGGCTGGCAGTCAGCCCGTGCACCGGCTCTGCAACCAAACCGGCAATCGCCTTGACCAGTTGCTCTGCGATGCCCCGCGCGGTTTCCAGGGACGTATTGGGCAACAACACCGCGAATTCCTCGCCGCCGAGTCGGCCATACAGGTCCGACTGGCGAAACGACGCGCTGATGACCCCGCCAATCTGGCGCAGCACCTGATCGCCGGCCTGGTGGCCGTAGGTGTCATTGATGTTTTTGAAGTGATCCATGTCCATCATCAGTGCGCACAGCGGCTGCTGATTGTCGCGGCATTGCGCGTACAACAGTTGGGCATGTTCGAAAAACGCGCGACGGTTCATCAACCCGGTGAGTTCATCGGTCTGTGCGGCGCGCGTGGAAATATTGTGGGCACGTTCCATTTGCCGGGTCAGGCGAAAGGCTTTTTCCAGGGCGTCGGAGAATTTGCGCGTGGCACTCACCACAAACGTGGAGAACACCAGCACCGCCACCGCTACGCCGACTTGCATCGGCGCGGGCTGAAACAGCAGCCAGAATGTGCACGGCAATAACACCAGGCCCATCGAGCCCAGGGTCATGTAGCGATAAGCCGAATAACAGGAAACCGCGCTGACCGACATGCCCACGGTAAACAGCATGACCAGCACTTGGGACACGCGATCGTCAGGCGGCATGACGGCCAACGCGCCAGCCCCCCACACGCCCGCCGACAGCATCAACGTCACCCAGTAGCGACGCTCCCAGCGATCAGGCGTGCGTTCATCGTTCGGGCAGCGGAACCATTGCATGAACATCTGGACGCGCAACAAGGATGTCACCGCCAATACCGACAGCCACACCAGCATGACCGTGTGATCGAAGCGATCCCAGCACAGCCAGCACAGCATGACTGCGCCCAGGTAACTGCCGAAAATGGCGGCGAACGATTGACGAAACAACTGGTGCAAACGGTCTGTTCGCACCTGTTCTTCGATAAAGCCATCCTGGTCCTGCGCACGCCCGAGGCCGTTCATGAAATCCGCCCGCTCCCACTGCCACGACAAAGGCGCCATTGTGGCACCCTGCCAGCAGCGCGGACAACAGAATCCGCCGAGGTAGAGCCGTTAAAGCGTTTCCGGCCGTAGAATCAACACACCCAACGGTGGCAGATTCAGTGACAGCGACACCGGCTGCCCATGGCGCGGTTCATCGGCGGTGAACACCTCGCCACCATTGCCGTAGTTGGAACCGGCATACGTATCGGCATCACTGTTGATCACCTCGCTCCAGCGCCCGGCGAACGGCACACCGACCGAATAGGCTTCACGCGGGACGGGAGTGAAGTTAGCCACCACCAGCACCGGCTTGCCGTCCTTGCTCCAGCGCAACCAAGCGTAAACGCTGTTGATCGCATCGTCGCCAATCAACCACTGGAAACCTTGCGGTGCGTCATCCTGCTCATGCAGCGCAGGCTCCTCGCGGTACAGGCGGTTCAGGTCACCGACCAGCTTCTGCACGCCCCGGTGTTCGGGGTATTGCAGCAAGTACCAGTCCAGTTGCTGGTCGTGGTTCCACTCGCGCCATTGGCCGAACTCGCAGCCCATGAACAGCAGCTTCTTGCCCGGGTGCATCCACATAAAGCTCAGGTACGCGCGCAGGTTGGCAAACTTCTGCCAGCGGTCGCCGGGCATCTTGTCGATCAGCGAGTGTTTACCGTGCACCACTTCATCGTGGGAAATCGGCAGGATGAAACGCTCGGACCAGGCGTACACCAAACCGAAGCTGAG
Organism: Pseudomonas sp. PWP3-1b2; assembly: GCF_049896045.1. Classification (NCBI taxonomy): domain Bacteria; kingdom Pseudomonadati; phylum Pseudomonadota; class Gammaproteobacteria; order Pseudomonadales; family Pseudomonadaceae; genus Pseudomonas; species Pseudomonas sp. PWP3-1b2. The sequence continues at coordinate 36,832 of NZ_JAFCTN010000039.1, read as the reverse complement.
CTCGTTGTGGTGATGAGCGCGGTACACCGGGTCTTGCTGGATGTAATGCAGGGAATCGTGCATCCAGCCCATGTTCCACTTGTAGTTGAAACCCAGGCCGCCCTGTTGGGTCGGCTGGCTCACACCCGGCCACGCCGTGGATTCTTCGGCAATCACCAACGCACCCGGTGCTTCCAGGGCGACCACGTCGTTCAAGTGACGCAGAAAATCGATGGCTTCCAGGTTCTCGCGGCCGCCATGGCGATTGGGTACCCACTCGCCCGCCTTGCGCGAATAATCGCGATACAGCATCGACGCCACCGCATCTACACGCAGGCCATCAATGTGGAAATGCTTGAGCCAGTGCAACGCCGACGCCAGCATGAAACCGTGTACTTCAGTGCGGCCCAGGTTGTAGATCAGCGTGTCCCAGTCCTGGTGGAAACCTTCCAGCGGGTTGGCGTATTCGTACAGCGCGGTGCCGTCAAATTGCGCCAGGCCGTGGGTATCAGTCGGGAAATGCGCCGGTACCCAGTCGAGGATCACGCCGATGTTGGCCTGATGCAGGGCATTGATGAAGAAGCCGAAATCTTCCGGCGAACCAAACCGCGCCGTCGGTGCGAACTGTGACAGTGCCTGGTAACCCCAGGAGCCGCCAAAGGGGTGTTCCATGATCGGCATCAGCTCGACATGGGTAAAACCCAGTTCCTGCACATAGGGAATCAGACGCTCGGCCAGTTCACGCCAACCGTATTGGCGAGCGACTTCGCCGGCCTCGTCCAGCTCGCACTGCCAGGAGCCCACATGCAGCTCATAGATCGACAGCGGCGCGTTATAGCCTTGCCGCTCCTGGCGCGACGCCATCCATTCGTGGTCCTGCCAGTCCACCCGCAACGGCGCGGCAACCTTTGAAGCAGTATCCGGCGGCAGTTGAGTGGCGAGCGCCATCGGGTCGGCCTTGAGGGGCAGAATGCCGTTGGCGCCCAGAATTTCGTACTTGTAAGCGGCGCCCGGTTGCAGGCGCGGGATGAAGATCTCCCACACGCCCGACGGGTGACGCAGACGCATCGGATGACGGCGACCGTCCCAGATGTTGAAGTCACCCACCACCGACACGCGCCGGGCGTTCGGCGCCCACACGGCAAAACGCACACCGTCTACGCCGTCGACGCTGGTGACTTGCGCCCCCAGGCAACTGCTGAGGTCACGGTGGTTGCCTTCGGCAAACAGGTACAGGTCCATCTCGCCCAACAACAACTGATTGAAGCTGTACGGGTCTTCGGTGATCTGCTCGCCACCGGCCCACTGAATTTTCAGCAGGTATTCCTGGCGCGTAGAGAAGTGACCGACGAACAAGCCCGGCACCTGACTGGCGTCGAGGCTGCCGATCTGTTCCCCGCTGTCGCGCGCCAGTACCTGGACGCTCAAGGCCTCCGGCAGGAAGGCGCGGATAAATTGGCCGCCGTGTTCATCATCGTGCGGCCCAAGGATCGAGAATGGGTCGTGGTGCTCGGCGCGGACCAATGCTTCGACGTCTTTCGGCGCCGGCATTGCAGTCAACTTCGCGTGCAGCGGTTCTTTATTTGTAAAGCTCATGACGTCTCCCCACCGCGTGCAGTTTTCGATATAGGTATGAGCCCGCTGAGCAGGCCGTGCAAACCTTGCAACGGCACCGGCAACCAGGTCGGGCGATTTTCCGCTTCGTAAGCCACTTCGTACGCGGCCTTCTCCAGACTGAACAACGTCAGCGCTGCGTCCTGGCCTTTGGCGTCCTGCCAGTCATGCGCCAGTGTAGACGTAGCCTGATGATAAGCCTCGATAAACGCCTTACGCGCTTCGTTCAAATAACGGTCGGTCACACGCTGGCGGGCGGTGTCCGCTTCGGGCGAGTGATCCACACCTTGTACATTCAGGGCCATGGCAGCTGCGTAATCAAACGAGCGCAGCACGCCGCTTACATCCTTATACGGGCTGTGCTTGCCGCGCCGCTCGTGCAATGGGCGCGCCGGTTCACCTTCAAAGTCGATCAAGAACGCATCGCCTTTCACCACCAGCACCTGTCCGAGGTGCAGGTCGCCGTGGACACGAATTCGCAACCCGCCCGCCGTGGCTTTCGCCAGGGCCTGAACATGGCTGCTGATGTCTTTTTTGCGTGCCAGTAACTCACTGACCAACGCCTGATCGGCGGGGTTCAACTGGGCTTGATGAAGTTTGAGTAATTGCAGGGCACGCTCGATCTGGGCGCCTACATCCTTGGCCCAGGCTTGGGTGTCTTTGACCGTTGTAGCTTCGGGTTTGAAGTCTTTGTTGGTGGTTTTTGCCGCCAGCACCACGTGCATTTCACCCAGGCGCTGGCCGAGCAAGCCGGCAAAATCTTCCAGCTCACCGAGGGCGTTGTAGTGCTGCTCCTGTTCGGACATGGCCTCGGCCAGTTCATCACGAATCGCTCGTTCCAGGCTATTTTGCGTCCAGGCCCAGGCATCGCCCTGGTTGCTCAGGTAACCCTGGGCAATCATCAGCAAGTTGTCCTGCCCTTCCCCGTCGCGGCGAATCATCGAGCCCATCAGCGGCGAGATATTCGGGTAACCGGCGGCGGTCAGGTAGGCACTCATTTCCAGCTCCGGGTGAACCCCGCTGCTGACTTTGCGGATCAGTTTGAGCACCAGACTCTCGCCCACCACCACCGAGCTGTTGGACTGCTCGGCAGACAAGTAGCGCACCTGCGATTCGTCGCTCAGTTGCAGGTTGGCCAAATGCGGCGTGGCTTCAAAATGCAGGTCGCCGTCACTGGAATTCAATACCGTGCCGGCCTGCAGGCCCTGGATCACCGCGCGAATAAAATGCTCAAGGCTAAATGCATCGGTCACCAGGCCAACCTGACGCGTACGGCGCACGCGGGCCAGCGCCAGTTGTTGCGGCAAGGCGCTGGTGGATTGGTCGTCGCCCAAAAAGCCGAACGGCAACTGATAACGGCTGACCTGGCCACCGCTGGTGACCTCGATTTCGCTGAGCAACACCGGGTGCTCGGCGTCGCCGAACCTCACGCCATAAACAATGCGCACATTTTCAATGGCCGCGTCCTTGCCGGCAAACCAGCGCCGCTTGGGCAGCCAAACGGGCAGCGAGGTTTGCTCCAGCGTGGTGCGGCCAGGTTCTTCGAGTAATTCTTCCATGCGTTTTTTCAATACCAAGGTGGTGAAGTCCGGAATGCTCTGCGCGGGTTCCACATGCCAGCTCGGCATCTGGTTTTCCGCTGCCAGCACGAACCAATAAAAGCCATACGGCGCCAGGGTCAGCAGAAAATTCAGCTGGCCAATCGGTGGGAAAGCATTCCCGCCAAGCATCTCCACCGGCACCATCCCGGCAAACGCCGACAGGTCCAGCTCAGCCGCCTGGGCGCTGCGCGACACGTTGGCGACGCACAGAATAATTTCAGTGCGGCCATCTTCGCCGGTGTACTCGCGGGTATACGCCAGGATGCGACGGTTACTCGGCGAGAGCATTTTCAGGCTGCCACGACCAAATGCCTTGGACTGCTTGCGCACCGCCAACATGCGCCGGGTCCAGTTCAGCAACGAGTGCGGGTCCTGGGTTTGGGTTTCGACGTTGACCGACTGGTAGCCGTACAGCGGGTCCATGATCGGCGGCAGTACCAGGCTTGCCGGGTCGGCGCGGGAAAAGCCGCCATTGCGGTCGATTGACCATTGCATCGGCGTGCGTACGCCGTCGCGGTCGCCCAGATAAATGTTGTCGCCCATGCCGATTTCATCGCCGTAATACAGGGTCGGCGTGCCGGGCATCGACAACAGCAGGCTGTTGAGCAACTCCACACGGCGTCGATCTCGCTCGATCAATGGCGCCAGACGGCGTCGAATGCCCAGGTTGATCCGCGCGCGGCGGTCAGCGGCGTAGTAGTTCCACAGGTAGTCGCGCTCTTTGTCAGTGACCATTTCCAGGGTCAGTTCATCGTGGTTGCGCAGGAAAATGGCCCATTGGCAATTGGCCGGAATTTCCGGGGTCTGGCGCAAAATATCAGTGATCGGGAAGCGATCTTCCTGGGCCAGCGCCATGTACATGCGCGGCATCAGCGGGAAGTGAAAGGCCATATGGCACTCGTCGCCGTCATCGCCTTTCTTGTCACCGAAGTACAGCTGCGTGTCTTCCGGCCATTGGTTGGCTTCGGCCAGCAGCATGCGGTCGGGGTAATGCGCGTCGATTTCGGCGCGAATTTGCTTGAGTACGTCGTGGGTTTCAGGAAGGTTTTCGTTGTTGGTGCCGTCGCGCTCGATCAGGTACGGGATCGCGTCCAGACGCAAGCCATCGATGCCCATGTCCAGCCAATAGCGCATCACCGACAGCACGGCCTTCATGACCTGCGGGTTGTCGAAGTTGAGGTCCGGTTGGTGGGCGTAAAAACGGTGCCAGAAGTACTGGCCGGCGACCGGATCCCAGGTCCAGTTGGACTTTTCCGTGTCGAGGAAAATGATGCGGGTGCCGTCGTATTTCTGGTCGTCGTCGGACCACACGTAGAAATCCCGTGCCGCCGAGCCTGGCTTGGCTTTGCGCGCGCGCTGAAACCACGGGTGCTGGTCGGAGGTGTGGTTGATGACCAATTCGGTGATCACTCGCAGCCCGCGACTGTGGGCTTCGGCGATAAAGCGTTTGGCGTCGGCCATGGTCCCGTAGTCGCTGTGCACGCCGCGGTATTCGGCGATGTCGTAACCGTCATCACGGCGGGGCGACGGGTAGAACGGCAACAGCCAGATGGTGTTCACGCCCAGGTCGGCGATGTAATCGAGCTTGGCGATCAAGCCAGGAAAGTCGCCGATACCGTCGTTATTTGAGTCGAAATAGGATTTGACGTGGACTTGATAGATCACCGCATCCTTGTACCAGAGCGGGTCTTTGATGAAGGTTGCAGCGTTGGGTTTCTTCGCCATTGGAAACTCCTGAAAATTCTGGAAAACCGCCTGGATGAACGCGGTCAATGTGGGAGCTGGCGTGCCAGCTCCCACAGAAGGGCTTCATCGCGACGCAGACCCTGCCTGACTCAGGAAACAGTGATTCGCCAGATGCCGAATGGAGTGTGCGGTTCAAGGCGCATCCACTGGGTTTTGCCGTACCAGGTCCAGCGGTGACCGTTCATCAAGTCTTCGCCTTGTACCTGCGCATCGTCGGGCAGGCCCAATTCCCACAGCGGCAACTCGAAGCTGGCTTCCTGGGCATTGAAGGGGTCGAGGTTGACGGCCACCAGAATGAAGTTGCTGCCATCCTCGGTGCGCTTGCCGAAGTACAGGATGTTGTCATTCCAGGCGTTGTAGAGCTTCAAACCCAAGTGGGTCTGCAGCGCCGGGTTCTGCCGACGGATGCGGTTGAGCTGGGCGATCTCGGCAATGATGTTGCCGGGCGCGGTGAAGTCTCTGACGCGGACCTCGTACTTCTCCGAATCGAGGTATTCCTCTTTGCCCGGTACCGGCGCGGCCTCGCACAGTTCAAAGCCCGAATACATGCCCCACAGGCCCGAGCCCATGGTCGCCAGCGCGGCACGGATCAAGAAGCCCGGGCGGCCTGACTCATGCAGGAATGGCGGGTTGATGTCTGGCGTGTTGACGAAGAAGTTCGGCCGGAAACACTCACGCCACGGCGACTCATTCAACTGCGTGAGGTATTCGCTCAGCTCGGCCTTGGTGTTGCGCCAGGTGAAATAGGTGTAGCTCTGGGAATAACCGACTTTGCCCAGGCGCGCCATCATTGCCGGCGTGGTGAACGCTTCCGCGAGAAAGATCACCTCGGGATATTTAAAGCGTACATCGCTGATCAGCCATTGCCAGAACGGCAGCGGTTTGGTGTGAGGGTTATCCACGCGAAAAGTCTTCACGCCCTCTTCTACCCAACCCACCACAACGTCGCGCAGCTCAGTCCACAGGCTCGGGATGGCATCGGCGGCGTAAAAGTCGACGTTGACGATGTCCTGGTATTTCTTGGGCGGGTTTTCGGCATATTTGATCGTGCCGTCCGGGCGCCAGTTGAACCAGCCCGGGTGCTGCTTGAGCCACGGGTGGTCCTGGGAGCACTGGATAGCGAAATCCAGAGCGATTTCCAGGCCGTGGTCGGCAGCCGCCTTGACCAGACGCCGGAAGTCATCGCGGCTACCCAGTTGCGGGTGAATGGCCTCGTGACCGCCCTCCTCGCTACCAATCGCATACGGGCTGCCAACATCATCCGGGCCTGCGGTCAGGGAGTTGTTCTTGCCTTTGCGATGGCTGCGCCCAATCGGATGGATGGGCGGGAAGTACAGCACGTCGAATCCCATGTCGTGGATCATCGACAGGCGCGAGTGCACATCATTGAATGTGCCGTGACGCGCTGGATCGTCGGTGATCGAGCGGGGAAACAGCTCATACCAGCTGGCAAACTGCGCAGCTTCGCGTTCCACGTCAATCGGGTAGACCGTGCTGATGCTCAAATAGGCGCGGTGGTCGGCCTGAGTCATCAGGTGTGCACTGTCTTCGTGCAAAAACAACGCAACTTGCTCGGTTTCCAGCAGGCCAGACAGTTCGTGGTGCAGCAGCATCAAGCGGTCGCGCAGCTCATTGTCGCTGCGCTCGGCGGCCTGCAGCACCAGGCTGCGCCCTTCCTGCAATTCCAGGCTGACGGGTACGCCGGCTTCATGTTTTTTGCGCAATTCATAGCCGAAGCTGGCGAACGTATCGATCCAGGCTTCAATGCAATACTCATGAGGCCCCTGGGTGGTGACGGTAAACGCGCCTTCCCAGCCATTGTTGCCCACATCGGCCATCACCACGCTGTGCCAGCTTTCTTCGGCGAGCGCGCGCCAGCGAATCAGCACGGCGAGTTTGTCATGGCCGTCTGCGAATACTGTGCTGGTGACGTTTACTTGCTGGCCCACAACCGCTTTAACGGCAAATTCGCCGCCGTCGATCACGGGTTGGGTGCCCTCAATAGCGATCCTCGGCAGCAACAGCGCCTGGGACAGCGGCAATACGGAGTTCTCTGGAGCCAGTGTTTCAGCAATCATCGAGCATCTTCCCCTTACGCCCTGTGGACGCTCTTTGCTTGATCCGAATTCTGATGCGGCAGCGCTCTCCCTGAGCAGGGCCGTCATAGGTCCGAGCCTGCCCTCGGGTTAAAAGTTCAGGTGGATGTGCCGCCATCCGGCGGGGAATCATTTGCGCCCGGCGGATGTCCACCGATAGAGCAAAGCACAAAGGAGGCCACACCGATGAATATCCCGATCCCGGCTGAAACCCCAGACCCCAATATCGACAGCCCGACCCTGCCGCCGACAGAGCCGCAGCCGATTCCCGAGAAAGAACCGCCTGGCAGTACCCCGCCACCCGTGGAAGAACCGCCGACGACCATGCCACCGGTGATTGTCTAAACGACGGGGCAGATGTGTATTTGCCCGCGCTGCGCGACAGTGCGGGCAAACCTTGCAGAAACGTCCTACGGGCAACAGAGATAGCACTGAAATCTATCTCCCGATCGACTGTCGGAGAATCAACTCGCGTGGGCCAAAGCCGAGCAACTGACATGGCGTGGTCCTCTTTCAATCACAATGCGAGTGCCCATCATGTCGATATCACCCATGCCGCACCAACCGTCCATTCCACTGACGCCGACCCCTTCCCCGACAAGCCCTCACACTCCGTCGCAGGTCAAGCGGCATGAGCATGAGTCACACCACCATCACGATAAGCCCTTGGACACCGACAAAACCCCGGAAAAGTCCACTGCGCCACCCTCGGCCGATGCCCTCGCCAAGATGAATCAACTGGGCCGCCTGCTAAACCGCGACAACCTCATTCAAATGATGCGCGCGCCCTACTCTGCAGAGACCCAGCAAAGCCTGAAGGCGTTGCGCCAATTGGTGACTAAGGAGACGATCAACACGCTGACTCGTGATCCAAAAGAGCGGGCAAATTTGAGGGCCAAACTGGGTGAATTGTTCAGCGAGAAAAACATACACCTTTTGCAACGCGAGGCGTCTGCGTTGCCCATTGCGGAGTTGACTCCGCAAAGGATCGCTCAGCGTACTGCCGACGCCGATCCAGAAAAGAGCTATGAGGCTACCCAAAAAATCCAATCAGAATTGGATGATGAAAAACTCAACACGCGTAATCGCAAGCGTCAGTGCCAACCCCTCTGCGAAAAACTGATCGCAATTGGCCAGTCCCTGGGCACACAAGCGCCAGACGCAACGCCTGGCTCCAAGCCTGAAGCCAACGTTACACCGCACCACAACAGCACAGTTCACCATCATCACAACCATGCCCAAGTGCCATCAGACACGCCTCTCTCACCAGAAGCCCTGACGACGATGCGCGACCTCGCCGACATTTTGAGTCGGGACAGCCTGATCCGGATGATGCATGAGCCTCACACCACGTATAACGCACAGCGACGTAAAAGGCTTGATGAGCTGTTAAGTGAGGATTCACTCAACAGCCTGAGCTCCGATCTTAAAGAGGTGCAAAAACTCAGGGCACTCATAGATCTGATATTAAGCGTGGAAAACCTCAAGATCCTGCTGCATGAGGCCGCCATGAACGATGCAGTGACCTGAGTCACAGCACTCTCACCACCCGAGACGCAGTCACTCATCCTTCTCCAGGCGCTTGACGATCATTGGCATTACGCTGAAAACCGCCAGCGCCAGCAACGTACTGAGCACTGCCGTCGATTCACGGCCCATTCCCGTCGCCACACCAATGGCGGCGGTCATCCACAAGCCGGCGGCCGTGGTCAGGCCTTTGACGTGCTGGTCTTCTTCGTCTGCCCGGCCTTTGATAATGGCCCCGGCGCAGAGGAACCCAACCCCTGCAATAACGCCCTGCAACACGCGGCTCATGGCATCTGCCTGACTGCCGGACATCTGCGGCACCAACACAAACAATGCGGCGCCCATTGCCACCAGCATATGCGTGCGCACGCCAGCGGCCTTTCCTTTCTGTTCTCGTTCAAAGCCCAAAATACCGCCCAGGATTGCTGCAATCAGCAAGCGAACGGTGATTTGTGTGAGCTGCCTTGCATCGCCGATGTCGGCAAACTCGGTTTGCAGGGTTTGCCAGACTTCATGTAACCAGGCGTCCATGGAGAACATCCTTTGTCAGTGTGAGTAAGGAATGGACAGTGGCGACCGCCAGTCAGTTGCCGGGAACCGCCATAACGGCGCGGTTCCCTAATGTTCATCAGCCTGTAAAAAGGGGATCACCATGCCAATACGTATAGAAGGCCAGACGTGCTATTTCAAAGTCACCGATGCGGGTCAAGAGCGCAGCCTGGTGGCGGCGCAGGTAACGATCAGCACCGACAGTGAAAAATCCATGTCCTTCGTTGAGGTGAACGGCGAGCGCATCTACATCACTGAAGCCGAGGCCGACGCCTTGACCGTCGCTGGCGCTGAAGACGGGCGTATACATTTGAAGGCAACCGACAGCGGTTCAGTCATCTGATTGAACTGTATCAAAGCCTTCCAATAACGGCTGCACCTCATGCCTCTCGGGGTGCAGCTAATTGCCGCAGGCGGGACCGCCGCGCCATCTGATCCGCTTTTTATCGCTTTAGCTGAGTCTGTTATGCAATCAGCGTGACGCCCATAGTGCCTCGGCCTGATGGAGGCTGATGAGCGAACGACCATGAGCGAAAGAATCCCCACCGTGGAAACCTTTGAGCCCATACACCCGCAGAAGGTGAAGGCCAAATCCAGCGACACCCTGATCCATACGCGCAGCTTTACCGGCTTGTTTCGCACCCTGCGAATGTGCGGCGCGGGCGTTCTGTTCCTGGCGTTTTTCGGCACCGCATGGTTGAACCTGGGCGGGCGCCAGGCGGTGTTGTGGGACTTGGCCGAGAGCAAATTCCACATCTTCGGGGCCACCTTCTGGCCGCAGGATTTCATCCTGCTGTCGGCGCTGTTGATCATCTGCGCGTTCGGCCTGTTCGCAATCACGGTGTTTGCCGGCCGCGTGTGGTGCGGCTATACCTGCCCGCAAAGCTCGTTTACCTGGCTGTTCATGTGGTGCGAAAAGGTCACCGAAGGCGAACGCAACCAGCGCATCAAACTGGCAGCGGCGCCCTGGAGCCTGAACAAACTGGCGCGGCGCTCGGCCAAACACACGCTATGGCTGGGCATCAGCGTGCTCACCGGGCTGACTTTCGTTGGCTACTTCACACCCATCCGCCCTCTGGCGATTGAACTGCTGACTGGGCAAATGGGCGGCGTGAGCCTGTTCTGGGTATTGTTTTTCACCGGCGCCACCTACCTCAATGCCGGCTGGCTGCGCGAAGCGGTGTGCATGCACATGTGCCCGTATGCGCGGTTCCAGAGCGTAATGTTCGACAAAGACACCCTGACCATCACCTACGACGTGGCGCGTGGCGAAACGCGTGGCCCGCGTAAACGTGAGATTAAGCCTGCGCAGGCTGGCCTGGGCGACTGCATCGACTGCCAACTGTGCGTTCAGGTATGCCCCACCGGCATCGACATCCGCGACGGCCTGCAAATGGAATGCATCGGCTGCGCAGCCTGCATCGACGCCTGCGACTCGATCATGGACAAAATGGGCTATGCACCTGGCTTGGTGAGATACGCGTCCGAGCATGAACTGCAAGGTGGCAAAACCAGGCTGCTAAGGCCACGGTTGATCGGCTACAGTGCCGTGCTGCTGGTGATGATTGCGGCGCTGGTGGTGGCGCTGGTCGAGCGGCCCATGGTGTCACTGGACGTGACCAAGGACCGTGGCTTGTTCCGTGAGAACAGCCAGGGCTTGATCGAGAACATCTACAGCTTGAAAGTCATCAACAAGACCCAGCAGCGCCAGAGCTACCGGCTGGCGCTGGTCGACGCCGAGGGCTTCCAGTTGCAAGGCAAGACCGAAATCAGCCTGGCACCTGGGGAAATCAGCGATGTGCCGGTGTCGGTCGCGTTGCTGGCTGACACCCCGGCAAGCAGCTCGCAGACGCTGCGGTTCAAGGTGTCCGATGTGGACGAGCCGTGGGTCTACAGCGCTGCGGACAGCCGCTTTGTGGCGCCGATGAACCGCTGAATGCTTCAGACACATTTTGCCCCGCGTACCTGTTAACGACGCTAATCAGGCCTCCATGAAACGCTACGAAAAATTCGCCGATGACATCGCAGAACTGATCCGCTCCGGCGTACTTGGGCCTGGCCAGCGCGTGCCGTCGGTGCGCTATGCCAGCCAGACCTATGGCGTCAGCCCGTCCACGGTGTTCCAGGCGTACTACCTGCTGGAGCGCCGTGGCCTGATCCGCGCGCGGCCGCGCTCCGGCTACTTCGTCAACACTCACACACCCAGCCCGTTCTCCGAGCCGGTGGTGAGCGAGCAGGTGCATGAGTCCACCGAAGTCGATGTGAGCGAGCTGGTGTTTTCAGTCCTCGATTCCATCAAGGACCCCAACACCGTGCCCTTTGGCTCGGCGTTTCCCAGCCCGATGCTGTTTCCGTTACAGCGCCTGGCCCGCTCGCTGGCCAGCGCCAGCCGCGAAATGGACCCGCGCCTGGTGGTCACCGACATGTCGCCGGGCAACCCGCAACTGCGCCGACAGATTGCGCTGCGGTATATGGTCGGCGGGCTGATGCTGCCCATGGAAGAGCTGCTGATCACCAACGGTGCCCTCGAAGCGCTCAACCTGTGCCTGCAAGCCGTGACCGAACCGGGCGACCTGGTGGCCATCGAGGCTCCGGCGTTTTATGCCTGCCTGCAAGTGCTGGAGCGTTTGAAGCTCAAGGCGGTGGAAATCCCCGTGCACCCGCGCGATGGCATTGACCTGAACGCACTGGCGCAAAGCCTTGAGCGTTATCCGATCAAGGCCTGCTGGACCATGACCAGCTTCCAGAACCCCATGGGCGCAACGCTCCCGGAGGCAAAAAAGCAGGCGCTGGTGGAACTGTTGCGCAGCCATCAAGTGCCGCTGATCGAAGACGATGTTTACGCGGAGCTGTATTACGGGCAACACGCGCCCAAACCGGCCAAGGCCTTCGACACCGAAGGTCTGGTGATGCATTGCGGGTCGTTTGCCAAGAGCCTCGCGCCAGGCTACCGCGTCGGCTGGGTCGCGGCCGGGCGGTACGCGCAGAAGGTTGAGCGCTTGAAGCTGATGACCTCGCTGTGCCCGTCGATGCCCGCCCAGGCGGCCATTGCCGACTACCTGCAACACGGCGGTTATGACCGGCACTTGCGCAAATTGCGCTATGCCCTGGAAGAGCAGCAAAGCGCCATGCTGGCCGCCATTGCTCGTTACTTCCCCGCACAGACGAGGGTCAGCCAGCCCGCCGGAGGTTACTTTCTGTGGCTGGAACTGCCGGAGCGCACCGATTCATTGAAGGTGTTTCAGATGGCGCTGGCACAAGGCATCAGCATCGCACCGGGGCCGATTTTCTCGGCGACCCAGCGTTTCAGGAATTGCATCCGGTTAAATTACGGCAGCCCATGGACCGAAGCGTCCGAGAAGGCAATGGAAACATTAGGGCGGATTGTTCGGTCGTTTTGATCCGGAACCAACCTGAAGAAAGAGCCACAGAAAGAGCGCACTTCTCTTACATCGAGAGGTGCGTTCACTGGGTTCAACTTGAAGGTAATTTCCTATGTGCATGTCCGTCACCACAAGCCTCCTGAGGCTGCCCGCTATCCCTCCCCACTACATGCGCGCCGCCGAACAGAGGCAGGTGCGCGAAATGACAGGGCCGACTGGCCGCCCTGGGATTGACCATCGCTCGGCCGAAAGAATCATCGAACAAAGCGCCGTGACACGACGCTTTCTGGAAAGCCGCGATCATTACGAAGTATTCGATGAGCTCAAGCTGCAGGTCGGTGACTGGTCGGACGCCAATCCAGACCCCAAATCCAGGGCAGATGCAGCCTATCATCTGGACAAAGTGCTGCGGTTTATCGACAACCTGGACGATCGCGCACTTAAACAGAGCCAGAGCCGCAATGGCCATATCGACGGCTTTTCCAACGACGGCTATGGCATTACCGCTGACTCGGAAGCCAGCGTACTCAAGGCTTTTTCGCGTAGAGGCTACGAAGCCTTGCGCTATCTGCCGAGCTGAGTCGCCGGCGCCTTAACGGCCCCCCCCTAAATCAAGAAAGGTGCCAGTGGTGTAGGAAGCTTTATCCGACAGCAACCAGATAATCGCTTCCGCCACTTCATCCGGTCGCCCGCCACGGGCCATGGGAATCCCGGACTCGAGCTTGCTGACTCGGTCCGGGTCGCCGCTCAGGGCGTGGAAATCGGTAAAAATATAGCCAGGGCGCACTGCGTTGACGCGAATGCCTTCACCGGCGACTTCCTTCGACAGGCCAATGGTAAAGGTGTCCACCGCGCCTTTGGAGGCCGCGTAGTCGACGTATTCACCCGGCGACCCCAGGCGCGCCGCCACCGACGAAACGTTGACGATGCTGCCACCCTGCCCGCCGTGCCTGGGCGACATGCGCAGCACCGCATGCTTGGCGCACAGGATCGGGCCGAGCACGTTGGTCTTCATGATTTTAAGGATGCGGAACTCGGACATCTCATCAACCCGCGACTTATGCCCCACCGTGCCAGCGTTATTCACCAGCGCAGTCACCCGCCCCAGCTCGGCATCGACACGGTTGAACAGCCCGATCACTTCATCTTCAATGCTCACATCAGCCTTCACGGCGATGGCCTGGGCGCCCAGCGCGCGCACCTGTTCCAGCACGCTGTGGGCGGCGTTTTCGTCGGACTGGTAATTGATGCAAATGCGATAGCCCTGGCGCGCAGCCAGCAATGCCGTCTGGGCGCCAATCCCACGGCTGCCCCCGGTGATGATGACGACTTTGTCCATGCGTGCGTTCTCCTGATTCAACCTGATGGTTAGGGTTGGATCCAAGAGTACTCGTCACGCACGGTTTTTGTCAGGCGCGAGCGCGTCTTCGGAGCGCTGGATATCGGCCATGAACCTGTCAGCCGGCAAGGGGTGCCCCAGCAGGTAGCCCTGCAGGGAGTTGCAGCCCAGGCGAGTGAGGAAACTTTGTTGTACGTCGGTCTCCACCCCTTCGGCGACAATCCGCAACCCGAGGGCCTGACCAAGGGCGACAATCGCCGACACAATCGCCGCGTCGTCGCTGTCGTGCTCAAGGTCACGAACGAAACCCCGGTCGATCTTCAGCTCGTTCGCCGGCAGGCGCTTGAGGTACATGAGGCTCGAATAACCCGTGCCGAAGTCATCAATGGACAGGTCGACGCCCATGTCGGAAAGCTGCTGCAACACCGTCATGCTCGCATCGGCATCGCTCATGGCGGTGGTCTCGGTGATTTCCAGGGTCAGGCTGTTGGCGGGCAAGCAATGCCGCTCCAGTGCCGCCGCCACGCTGGTGACCAGCCCCGCATGGCAAAACTGCAACGCCGACAGGTTCACCGCGATGCGCCAGTCTTCGTAGCCCTGGGCAAACCAAACGGCCATCTGACGGCACGCCTCGTCAAGTACCCAGTCACCGATGGGAATGATCAACCCGGTTTTTTCCGCCAGTTCAATAAACGTCGCCGGCAATAACAACCCCTGCTGTGGATGCTCCCAGCGCAGCAAGGCCTCGGCGCCGACCGCAATGCCACTCACCGCATCGAACTTGGGCTGGTAATACAGGCGGAACTGTTCCTGCTCCAAGGCGTTGCGCAAATCCTGCAACAGTTGCAGTTGTTTGCGCGCGTTGGTGTTCATCGACACATCGAAAAAGCTGTAGCCGTTCTTGCCCATGCCCTTGGCGTGATACATCGCCGCATCGGCGTTCATCAACAGCTCCTGGGGGCTATTGCCGTTGCCCGGGAACATCGCAATGCCGATGCTGGCGGAAATCTTCAGCTCATGTTCGGCAACCTGGAACGCCCGATTGATCAAGCCAACCTGACGTTCCGCCAGGCCCATGGCATCGTCCGGCTGGGTCAATTGCACCAGCAACACAAACTCGTCGCCGCCGATGCGCGCCAGGGTGTCGTGACCGCGCAAGTCCTCGCGCAGACGCAGGCCCACCTCGCGCAACAACTGGTCGCCCATGTGATGGCCAAAAGCATCGTTGACCGGCTTGAAGCCATCCAGGTCGATGAACATCAAGGCGAAGCAACCGCCCTGCTCCTTCACCGCCTGAATCGCCTGCTGAATGCGGTCGGCGAGCAAGGTGCGATTGGGCAGGCCGGTGAGCATGTCATGCAGGGCCAAGTGGGTCAGTTCCTGATTGGCCTGGGTCAGGGAGTCGGCCAGCACCGCCGTGCGCGCTTCGAGGCGCGCGTCGAGCAACGAGGTCAACAACGCGATGGCCAGCACTGCGAGCGAAGTCACCAGCACCAGATTATCCAGGCCCTTGCCGCTCAAGCCGGTCAGCGCTGCACCGCAGAAACTGTCATCGGCAAACTGCGCCGCCGCCATCCCGGTGTAATGCATGCCGACGATGGCAATGCCCATCACAACCGCCGCCCCGGCCCGCGCCAGACGCACGTAAGGCGTATTGCGGCGCAGGTGGAAGGCGATCCACAGCGCGGCGCCGGAGGCAACCACGGCGATCAGCAACGAGGCGCCAAACAAAGTGGGGTCGTAGTCGATGCCGGGCGTCATCTGCATTGCGGCCATGCCGGTGTAATGCATGCTGCTGATGCCTGCGCCCATGATCAATGCGCCAACGCCCAATTGCCATGCAGGCAGGCGTGGCTGACTGACCAGCCATAAGGCGAAGCCGCAGGACAATACCGCGATAAGCAGTGACAGCGCGGTGATGCCGAGGTCGAATCCGAGGGCAAACGGCAGGCGCAAGGCCAATATTCCGATGAAGTGCATGGACCACACGCCAGTGCCCATCGCGAGTGCGCCACCGCTTATCCACCCATACACCGCGCGGCCCTTGGCGGTCGCAATGCGGCCGGCCAGGTCCAGCGCGGTATAGGAAGCCAGGATCGCCACGAACAGGGAGATCACGACCAGGGAGGGGGAATAACTACCGATAAGCATGGGGTTTCTCGGAACTGACGGGCTTGAGACGCGCGTACCAGGTGGCAAAGCGGGCGATTGTAGCGAGATTATTCTTGGGGAGTTGATTAATTATCACGGGGCCATTAGTGGCGTTTTGACGCCAAACTGTTGGCTTGAGGGGATGGGGGGTATATCCGTTATTTGGGTGATGGTTTGCAAGGTTCCGCTCTGACAGCCAGCCCTTTCAAGGTCTCTGGAAACCGGCCATTCCTGGCCGATACCAGCCCGATGAGGCCAAACACTGTCCCTGTGGCGAGCGGGCTTGCCCCGCGTTGGGCTGCGAAGCAGCCCCAAACCTGCGGCCGGAAATTGCCAGACTCACCGCGTTTTTCCTATCTAGGGTCGCTGCGCAACCCAACGCGGGGCAAGCCCGCTCGCCACAGGGATAGCGTTCGCCCTACCAGGCAGATTTCCAAAGACGTTGAAAGGGCTGGCTGTAAGAGCGGAGCCCATCTCAGCCATCACCCCAATGACGGATTAACCCGCTAATCCTGATTCAACCCCACGCGATACAACACCCCTTTATCCTCATCCGTCAGCACATACAAATAACCATCCGGCCCTTGCCGCACATCGCGAATGCGTGCCTTCAAGTCCCCAAGCAAGCGCTCCTCGTGAATCACTTTGTCACCGTCAAATTGCAAACGAATCAGCTCCTGACTCGACAATGCTCCGATGAACAAATTGTGCTGCCAAGGCTTGAACCGGTCAGCGTCATAAAACGCCATGCCACTGATCCCCGGAGATTTCTCCCAAACGTGATGAGGCGGCACCGTGCCTTCTACCGTCTTACCCTTGGCCTCCGGAATCGGCGTCAGGGAATAGTTGATGCCGTGGGTCGCCAGCGGCCAACCATAATTCTTGCCACGCTCGATGATATTGATTTCATCTCCCCCACGCGGGCCATGTTCGTTCTCCCAGATCGTGCCGCTCCAGGGGTTCAGCGCCAGCCCCTGAGGATTGCGTTGACCGTAGGACCAAATCTCCGGCCGCACACCCGGCTGGCCGACAAACGGGTTGTCATCCGGCACACGACCATCCGGGAAGATCCGCGCCACCTTGCCTTGCAGCTTGTCCAGATCCTGCGCTGTTGGCCGGTCGTTGTTCTCACCCAACGTCACAAACAGGTAACCATCACGGTCAAATGCCAGGCGCGAGCCGAAGTGATTGCCGGTGGACAGCTTGGGCTCCTGACGCAGGATCACCTTGAAGTCCTTCAAACCGCTCAAGTCATCGGCCAGACGCCCACGCCCCACGGCGGTGCCGGCCTTGCCGCCTTCGCCGCCGCCTTCTGCGTAGGACAGGTAAACCATGCGGTCCTGCTTGAAGTCTGGCGACAGCACCACATCAAGCAACCCGCCCTGGCCCTTGGCCCACACCTGGGGCACGCCCGTCAGTGGCGCCGAAAGCTTGCCGTCCGGGCTGACAAATCGCAGGTGGCCAGGGCGTTCGGTGACCAGGAAGCCTTGTTTGTCCGGCAGAAACGCGACAGCCCAGGGATGATCAAGGCCCTTGGCGATCGGTGTGGCAGTGATGCTGCCTTGCTCGCTGGGAAACTGCTGGGCGTCGGCGGCATACACCGCCGACAAGGGAAGAATCACGCTGGCACAAATGGCCGCTAACAGGGTTTTGCGTACGAACATAAGGCGAAATCCTTACCGGCGATTGCCGTTGGCATCATAGGTGGGGGCTTTGGTTTCGGTCGAAGGGCGGCTCGGGGCGGCATCGCGCTTGGGATAGCGATTGCCGATGCCACCGTTTTCCACGGTCGGCGCGGGGCTGGTCGGCCCGGTCTGGATCCCGCGCGTGGCCGGCGCATTGGGCTGGGTGCCCTGCATGCTGTTGGGGTTAGCCCGATGAATTGGGCTGTTGTTGGAGTCGCTACGACCCGGCAGGTTTTGCGCTTGGGCGAGTGGAACAAACGCCAGGCCCAACGCAAGCACTGCGAGATGACGCACACAGCTGTTCATGACGAAGTCTCTCCAGGACAAGTAGTACGTGCTTTCGATAACACGCTACGCCTTGGGTTCGGCCTGTGACACTAAATACTTTCTCATCAGGTGTAACACGATCTGTCCGCGCATCCGTGCGTCGAAACTTTTGCTCGCGCCGGCGGGTCACCTGAACACAGGGTCTACTTAAGGAATCGCACACATGCCGCGGGCAATCTGGAAAGGCGCAATCAGTTTCGGCTTGGTCCATATCCCGGTGTCACTGGTCTCGGCGACGTCCTCCCAGGGCGTTGACTTTGACTGGCTGGATAAACGCACCATGGACCCGGTGGGCTACAAGCGCATCAACAAGGTCACCGGCAAGGAAATGACCAAGGAGAATATCGTCAAGGGCGTGGCCTTCGAGAAAGGCCGCTACGTGGTCCTCAGCGAAGAGGAGATTCGCTCGGCGCACCCTGAGTCGACCCAAACCATCGAAATTATCGCGTTTGTCGACAGTGACCAGATCCCGCTGCAAAACATCGACACGCCCTACTTCCTCGCGCCGGATAAACGCGGCGGCAAAGTCTATGCGCTACTGCGCGAAACCCTGAAGAAAACCCGCAAGGTCGCCCTGGCCAATGTGGTGCTGCACACCAAGCAACACCTGGCGGCGTTGATGCCGCTGGAATCGGCGCTGGTGCTGGTGATGCTGCGCTGGCCCGCCGAGGTGCGCGGCCTTGATGAGCTGGAATTGAGCAGCGACGTGACCAAACCCACTCTGGCCAAGGGTGAACTGGACATGGCCAAGCGCCTCGTGGAAGACATGAGTGCGGATTGGCAGCCCGGCGATTACCGCGACAGCTTTCAGGAAAAGATCATGGCGCTGGTGAAGAAGAAGGCCAAGGCCGGCAAGATTGAAGACGTGGAAACCCCTAAAGGCGGCGAAGAGCGCAAGTCGGCTGATGTGCTCGACCTGACGGAATTGCTCAAGCGCAGCCTGGCGCGCAAGCCTGGCAAAAAGCCTGCCGCGAAGAAATCCACCAAGGCCTCCTGAGCCAGGGTAACCGCCATGTCGAAACCTCTGAGCGAATACAACCGCAAGCGTGACTTCAAGGTCACTGCAGAGCCCGCAGGCGAGGCGCCTGCTGGCAAACGCAAGGCCTCGGCCCTGACGTTCGTGATCCAAAAACATGACGCGCGCAACCTGCACTATGACTTTCGCCTGGAACTCGACGGCGTGCTTAAAAGCTGGGCGGTGCCCAAAGGCCCCAGCCTGGACCCGACTCAGAAACGCCTGGCGGTGCATGTTGAGGATCACCCGCTGAGCTATGGCAATTTTGAAGGCAGCATCGCCCCCGGCCAGTACGGCGCGGGGGATGTGATCGTGTGGGATCGCGGCGTCTGGCAGCCTCTCGAAGATCCGCACACCGCCTACGCGGCCGGCAAACTCAAATTCACCCTGATCGGCGAGAAGCTCTCCGGCGATTGGGCGCTGGTGCGCACCCGTCTCAAGGGCAGTGGCGACAAGGAACAATGGTTGCTGATCAAGGAAAAGGATGAACAAGCCCGGCCGGCGGCCGACTACGATATCGTTGTGGCCCAGCCGAAAAGCGTGATCAGCGAAGCCACCGTCGGCAAGCCCAAGGCCACTGAACCGACTAAACCCAAGGCAAAGCGCAAGAAAACCCTCGCGGCCCTCCCCGACCAATTCACGCCGCAACTGGCGACCCTGGTCGACCGTGCGCCGGACGGCGACTGGCACTACGAAATCAAATTCGACGGTTACCGCATGCTTGCGCGCATCCGTGACGGTGAAGTCCGCCTGTTCACACGCAACGGCCACGACTGGACTGAGCGCCTGCCGCGCCAGGTCAAAGCCTTGCAAGCGCTCAAGCTGGAGGACAGCTGGCTGGACGGCGAAATGGTGAGCCTTGACGGTGACGGGTTGCCGGATTTTCAAGCGTTGCAAAATGCCTTCGATATCGGCCGCAGCCTGGACATCGTGTATTACCTGTTTGATGCGCCGTTCCTTAACGGGCACGATCAGCGCCACGAACCCGTTGAGGCGCGCCGTGCCGCGCTCAAGTCCGCGCTGTCCGGCAGCCGCAGCAAACTGCTGAGGTTTTCCGAGGCGTTTGTTGCCAATCAGCGTGACATTTTCGAAAGTGCCTGCGACCTGGCGCTGGAGGGCATCATCGGCAAGCGCCTGGGCAGTCCTTATGTGTCCACGCGCAACACCGATTGGATCAAGCTCAAGTGCCGCTTGCGCCAGGAATTCGTGATCGTTGGCTACACACGCCCGCAGGGCTCGCGCAGTGGCTTCGGGGCGCTGTTATTGGCCGTTAATGACGACACCGGGCTGGTCTATGCCGGGCGTGTAGGCACCGGATTTGATCAGGCGTCACTGAAAGCCATTTACGGACAGCTCCAGCCTCTGGAACGCAAAACTTCACCCCTGGAAAAACCGCTTACAAGCACCCAGGCACGCGGCGTGCATTGGGTTGAGCCGCGCCTGGTCGGCGAAGTCCAGTTCGCCGAATGGACCCGCGAAGGCGTGGTGCGCCACGCATCATTCGTGGCACTGCGCACCGATAAGCCAGCCTCGCAGATCATTCATGAGCAACCCCGCACGGCCAAATCACTCAAGCCACCCGCAGCCAAAAAAGCCGCCGTCACCGGCAATATCACTCACCCCGAGCGCATTATTGACCCGCAAAGCGGTACGCAAAAACAGCAGTTGGCAGCGTTTTACCAAGGCATCAGCCAATGGATCCTGCCCTTCCTGCGCCATCGCCCCGTGTCCTTGCTGCGCGCCCCCGCCGGTATCGAAGGCGAGCAGTTCTTCCAGAAGCATTCCGAGCATCTGGCCATTCCCCATATCAAGCAGCTGGACCCGGCGCTGGACCCTGGTCATGCGCGGCTGATGGAAATCGACACGGTCGGCGCCCTGGTAGGGGCCGTGCAAATGGGCGCAGTGGAACTGCATACCTGGGGCGCTACCTCGGACAAAATCGAGACTCCCGACCTGTTTGTACTCGACCTCGACCCGGACCCGGCGCTGCCCTGGAAAACCATGCTGGAGGCCGCGCAACTGACGTTAGCCGTGCTGGACGAGCTGGGCCTGGACGCGTTCGTCAAAACCAGTGGCGGCAAAGGCTTGCATTTGGTCATACCGCTGGCGCGCCGGGATGACTGGGACACAATAAAAGCCTTCGCCAAGGCCATCGCGCAGTTCATGACTCGTCAACTGCCCGAGCGCTTTACCGCCACGTCAGGCCCGAAAAACCGCGTCGGCAAGATCTTTATCGATTACCTGCGCAACGCGCGCGGCGCAAGTACCGTCACCGCGTATTCAGTGCGCGCGCGGCCCGGTTTGCCTGTGTCAGTGCCCGTCAGTCGAGAGGAGTTGAAAGAGTTGCGTGGCGCACAGCAATGGACGGTGGCCAATCTGCAAGAGCGCTTGCAGGGTTTGAAGGCTGACCCGTGGGCCGGGTACGCCAATCGGCAGAAGCTAGGCAAGAAGATGTGGGACAAACTGGGCGCGACTCCACCGTAGTGGCCTGCGCCCCGGCACATTTCAGATCAGGATGAAGATCAGCGCCAAGCCGGCAAAAATCGCCCACTTTTCCAGGTAATAACGCGTGCGATTGCGTTTTTTCAGCTCTTTGCCGCGCAGACGAATCTTGTACAGGCGAGTAAAGGCACGGTTCAAACCGCCCGTTTTATCCCCATCATCGTTGGGCGAGCCCGCAGCCGCCATCACGTTACGGCTGAACCAACGGTTAAACGCCGCCGCCCAGCGGTACTTCATTGGCCGCTCGATGTCGCAAAACAGAATGATGCGGTTCTGCTGCGTGGCGTTTTCAGCGTAATGGATGTACGTCTCGTCAAAGATCACCGGCTCGCCGTCGCGCCAGAAATAGTTCTCGCCATCCACATTGATATAGCAGCCAGGATCGTTGGGGGTATCCAGGCCCAAGTGATAGCGGTAAGAACCCGCGTAGGGGTCGCGGTGGCGTACAAGCCTGGAGCCCGGCGGCAGCTCGGCGAACATGGCGGCCTTGATTGAGCCAATGCTTTGCACCAGCTCAGTGGTGCGCGGGCATAGTTTCGTCGCGGAAGGATGACTGTCGCCGTACCACTTGAGGTAAAAACGCTTCCAGCCCGACTTGAAGAACGAGTTGAAACCCACGTCGTTGTATTGGTCAGAGCGCTTGATCTCGCCCGCGCGCATGAGGTTCTGGGCCTCTTGGCGGATTTCCTGCCAATGCTCCTGCAACGGGCTCAGGTCAGGGAAATCGCTGGGCGACAGGAACGGGCGGCTTGGCTGCCGGGAGAACAAATAAAGGAAGCAGTTTATCGGCGCGAGGAACGTCGAGTGATCGCTGAGCTGGCGGCCCAGCTTGTGTCGCACCCGGCCACGCAAGTGTACATACGCGATGGAAGCAACGTAGAGAGCAACAATGATGAGTTTCAAAGTATTCGTCACAAGTCAGTAGAAAACAGGCTGCTCCTGCGCGCCCACAACGGCCGAGGATGAAATAGCAGCGCCTGAAATCACAGTTACACGTTGGCGCCTGAACCGGTTGGCGACAATCCGGTCAGAGCTCATTGGCAGTTATTTAGCCACAGTTTGTAACCAAAGGTTAACTAAGAATTGTGAAAAGCTGTCCACATGTTCAACTCCACCCAACGTGGGCGTGCATTGCGCACGCCCACGGGCTTTGTTACAGCGACCGCGGGTCGTCTTGACGTTCAGCGCGAGAAACCACCGGCGCAGTGGCCTTGGCGGCACCTTGGGTCAGAATAAGATGGCGAACCACCGCCACAAACATCCCGAGCAGCAAGCCGATGACCAGGCTCAGTGCCAGAATCAAAGACTTTTTCGGCTTGATTGGAGACAGTGGCTCCTGAGCGCGACGATCGATAGAGACCAGCTTCAAGTTAGTCATATCAATGTTTAGGCTGCGCAGTCGGGCAATTTCGGCACGCAACGGTTCGACGTCTCGCAGGAAAATATCCTCGTTCGAACGTTTTTGCAGAGTCTCAACCTCACGGTTGGTCTCCAGCATTTCAAGTTCCTTGGTAATTTCAGCAATGCGGCCGTCGGTGAAGTCATCGCTGGTACGCTGTTTCAATGCAGCACGCTCAGCTTCCAGCGTGTCTGTGCCGAGGAAAAACAGAGGGATATTCTGGTTGTTGACCTCGGTACGCATCACCTGGCCGCCACCTTGACGCGCGGCATCGCCCATGGAAGATGGCGTCGTCGGCGTCTTGATTCCCATGGACTTGGCGATGCTGATCGCTTCAGCCAGCTCGGCTAAACGGTTCGCGCGTTCCATTTTCATCTGCAGACGCAGCCCGTTGAGCTCGTCCTGCAAGCGAGCGCGCTTGATTTTGTCATCTTCAAGCAGCTTGGCGATTTTCGATTCTTTTTCCGTGTCGTAGTTGGCACGAGCTGCGTCGATCTTGCCTTTGAGTTCAGTCAGGCGGTTGTTAACAATTACCTTAAGGTCCGCTCCCACCTGCTCGCGCTCGGCGGCAATGGCGTAATCGACGAACCCGTTGAGAATGGCTACCCCATCGATGTCCGAGGGATATTGCAACTCCAGACGCAGGTAGCTATTGGCCAAATCCGCGCGTTTGGGGTCGGGCAACACAAGGTTGACGGAGTTTCGGTTGAATTCTTCAAAACTCTGCTCAAGGGTTTGTCCGGGCTTCTGAAAGGCCTTGAATAGTTGTTCGTGGCTTTTGAAGAACTCCAGGCGCACGTCGTAGGAGTCCAACTGCGTGCCCACTTTCGCCAGCGCGTCTGCCGGAGGCAATTTATAGACCTCCGAACGGTTCAGGGCATCCAGTTCGTTGATTGCCGCCGGCCGGAGCACACTGCTGACTTCATAAATTTTGGGTGACAGGAATGCGTAACTTGCGCCTAACAGTCCAGCCAGAATCGTACAGCCCACTACCAGTTTTTTCTGTCGCCAGATGGAATGAAATATCTCGAACAAGTCAAATTCATCAGGCGTTGCAGAGACGTTGAGTGGTGAAGTTCGATTCAAGATTAGAACACCTATGAAATAACATTAAAAAGCCATTACTCCGTGGAGAATGAATGACTTGAAAAATCAGGGAAAACGCCCTGAGAACATCTTCAGATCAAAATCCGACCCGTCGGCGTAACGAAAAGTCCGTCTTTTCGGAAATTGTTTCTGCCTCACGTCAGTGACAGATGAATGCTATGGAGCGTGTAGGAGCATTCACAAAGTGGTGCAGGGCGTACATCATCACACAACAGTCAAATCCCTGTCAGCTAGGGAATAAGTCCTATTGCATGGGTTCTGCATGGCCACTGTTACAATTGCGATAATTTTCTCGCTGGCTTTTAGTCAGCACACGCCACCTCGCCCCCGCTCAGCAATAAGGAATTTGCATGAAAACGCTTTCTGACCCCGACTATCAGGCGCTTCAAGGCACATGGGAGCAGACCTCTCTGGAAGACAGCGGCGTGCTTAACCCCATTGATGCGCATAGCGCGCCCGGGGCAATCACCACGATCACAGATGACCGATTCGAGGTGACCACCGTCACTGGCGATGTGTTGCTCGCAGGACGGTTTGTTCTGGACAGTGCCACCACCCCCAAAAGCATTACCTGGGTGGATTCCATCGGCGATGACGCGGGCAAGCCCTTGCCCGCCAGCTATTACCTGGATGCGCAGAATTTTGTGTTTATTGCGGCAGATGAAGGCATGCCGCGGCCAAGCGTCTTCAGCACCGGCCCCGGGCAAACCATGCGCACGTTTGTGCGCAGGGCCTGAGCTGGATCGCATCCGAACTTGCGACACGATTTTCACGCCCTCTTCACTTCTCGGCCTATAGGGTGAGGCCTACCTACTCCAGTGAATCACTTGGCCCGCCTCTCCTCGCGGGCTTTTTTTTGCGCGCGGGAAAGTGCTTCAGGCGTGTGCCTTGGTCGCGGTCAACGTGAAGCACAACGGCAGCTGTGCGGGTTGGTGCTCGTATTTGTCGTAGAGCTCTTCGCGGTTGGAATGTGGGTACTCCTGCAAATGCGTGATGCGCAGCTGCGCAGCAATTGCCCCACTGACCACACTTCCAAGGGTGTGCACGTACCAATAGGATGTCGGCCCGGCCTCCTCGGCCTGCCCTTCGTAAACAATGGAGGACTGCAGCACGAAGGGATCGCGCTGAAAATACGAACTGGCGGGCAGCATCGGGTTGGCAGCCAGGGGATCAAACATCTCCAGGAACGGATGAGTTTCGTAAATGACCAGAGTGCCGCCGGGCTTCAGGGTACTGGCCACATGACGCATAAACAGCGCCACATCCGGCATCCAGTTCATTGCACCAATTGTCACCAGAGCCACGTCAAACCGGCCGAGCAAGCGCTCGGGCAAGTGATGGATATCGGTTTCTACAAATTCAGGGCCGTAAGGCGAAGCCTCTGCCAGTTCACGTGCTTGCTGCAAGAAGGCGCCGGATTGATCGACACCCACCACAGAGCGGGCACCGAGGCTGAACAACGACAGGCTTTCACGGCCGTTGTTGCAGCACAGTTGCACCACGTCCTTGCCGGCGATGCCGACGCTTTCCAGGAGACCCGTGAGGGTCGCATCGAGACAGGAGAATTCGGCGTCAGCGACCGATTTCAGCAGCGTATTCCAGGTTGCGGTGCCTTTGTGCAGATGGGCAGATGCGTCCCAGGCGTCCTTGTTGCTGGTAATAGCCTGTTCAGCTGAGGGCATATCCATTGCGTCTCCAGAGCGTCAGTACAGCGGAAACCGAAAAATAAACCAAATACCTGACGGGTGAAACCCTCGGCATTCGGAAACTTATGGCAAACCCCACAGGTCACTAAACCCATACGTGTTCAGCCCCTGAACGCTGCTTTTGAAGACATTGCCGTGGCTCATCACTCCGACCTGCGCAGCACCCTGTCACTGGACAGCCTCAACTTTTTCCTGGCGGACGTACGCGACGGGCTCGGGCCGTACCTGGCGATCTACCTGTTGGCCGTGCACAAATGGGACCCGGCCAGCATCGGCGTGGTCATGACCCTGGCCGGCATTGCCGCCCTGCTCACTCAGGGCCCGGCAGGCGCGCTGATTGATCGCACCCGCAGCAAACGCGCAGTCGTGGCGACTGCCGCGATTCTGGTCACACTCAGTTGCTTGCTGTTGCCGTTTGTCAGTTCATTCAGTTGGGTGGCGTTGACCCAGGCGGCCAGCGCGGTCGCCGCGTCCGTGTTTGCCCCGGCCATTTCGGCCATCTCCCTGGGGATTACCGGGCCTCGCGCGTTCACGCGCCGAACCGGGCGCAACGAGACCTTCAACCACGCAGGCAACGCCGTGGCCGCCGTGCTCGCAGGCGGCCTGGCGTATTTGTATGGCCCAGTGGTGGTGTTTTACCTGATGGCCTTTATGGCAGTGGCCAGCGTTGTGGCGATCAGTTGTGTGCCGGCGTCGGCAATCGACCACGACGTGGCCCGGGGTTTTGACCCGGCGCACAGCGGCGATCATGAACAACCGTCCGGCGTGAAGGTGTTGCTGGCTAACCGCCCGTTGCTGATGTTCGCCGTCTGTTGCGCGCTGTTTCACCTGGCCAACGCCGCCATGCTGCCGCTGGTCAGCCAGAAACTGGCGCAGATCAACCTGCAGATGGCTACACCGCTGACCTCCGCGTGCATCGTCGCCGCGCAGTTGGTGATGGTGCCGATGGCCTGGCTGGTGGGGCTCAAGGCCGATGTGTGGGGGCGCAAACCGCTGCTGTTGGCGGGTTTCATGATTCTGCCGCTGCGCGGCGTGCTGTACACCTTGTCCAGTGACCCTTATTGGCTCGTGGCGGTGCAAATGCTCGATGGCATTGGCGCGGGGATTTTTGGCACGCTGTTCCCGGTGATCGTCAAGGACCTGACCCAAGGCACCGGGCGCTTCAACGTCAGCCTGGGGGCGCTGTCTACGGTCTTCGGCCTGGGCGCGGCGTTAAGCAGCAGCCTGGCGGGTTTTGTGGTGCAACAGGCTGGCTACAACGCCGCATTCCTGACCCTGGCGGGTGTGGCCGCTGCAGCCTTGGCACTGTTCTGGCTGGCAATGCCCGAGACCCTGCAAAAACCATCGTTCGCACGCATTACAACTGTCGCCTGACATATGCGACAATGCGCGCCAAATTCCAACACACATCCAAAATATTCTGCTCAGCGACCGGGTTTCGCGCCTTGATGTCGCTGTTGACGCATGCCTGAAGGCTCCTGCCGCCACGCTCGCAACCCATTGATAGGTAAAGTAATTGATCTCCACAGCTAACATCACCATGCAGTTCGGCGCCAAGCCGCTCTTCGAGAACGTCTCGGTCAAGTTCGGCGCCGGCAACCGTTATGGTTTGATCGGTGCCAACGGTTGCGGCAAGTCGACCTTCATGAAAATCCTCGGCGGCGACCTCGATCCGTCCGGCGGCCAGGTCATGCTGGAGCCGAACGTACGCCTGGGTAAACTGCGTCAGGACCAGTTCGCCTACGAAGAATTCACCGTGCTCGACACCGTGATCATGGGCCACGAGGAGCTGTGGAAGGTCAAGGCCGAGCGCGACCGTATCTACTCGCTGCCGGAAATGAGCGAAGACGACGGCATGGCCGTGGCCGAGCTGGAAACCGAATTCGCCGAGATGGACGGCTACACCGCCGAATCCCGCGCCGGCGAACTGCTGCTGGGCCTGGGTATTCCCCTGGAACAGCACTTTGGCCCGATGAGCGAAGTGTCCCCAGGCTGGAAACTGCGCGTATTGCTGGCTCAGGCGCTGTTCTCCGACCCGGAAGTGCTGTTGCTCGACGAACCGACCAACCACTTGGACATCAACACCATCCGCTGGCTGGAAAACATCCTGACCCAGCGTTCGAGCCTGATGATCATCATCTCTCACGACCGTCACTTCCTGAACAGCGTGTGCACCCACATGGCTGACCTGGACTACGGCGAGCTGCGCCTGTTCCCGGGCAACTACGACGAGTACATGACCGTGGCGACCCAGTCCCGCGAGCAACTGCTGTCGGACAACGCCAAGAAAAAAGCGCAGATCTCCGAGCTGCAATCCTTCGTCAGCCGCTTCTCGGCCAACGCCTCGAAAGCCAAGCAGGCCACCTCCCGCGCCAAGGCAATCGACAAGATCCAGTTGGCCGAAGTCAAGCCTTCGAGCCGCGTGAGCCCGTTCATCCGTTTCGAACAAAACAAAAAGCTGCACCGTCAGGCGGTCATTGTCGATCGCATGGCCAAAGGCTTCGACGGCAAGCCGCTGTTCAAGGACTTCAGCTTCCAGGTTGAAGCCGGCGAGCGCGTGGCGATCATCGGCCCGAACGGTATTGGTAAAACCACCCTGCTGCGCACCCTGGTCAACGAACTGACCCCGGACGCCGGCAGCATCAAGTGGACCGACGCCGCCGAGTTGGGCTACTACGCCCAGGACCACGCGTCCGACTTCGAAGACGACATGAGCCTGTTCGACTGGATGGGCCAGTGGACCCAGGGCGAGCAAGTCATCCGTGGCACATTGGGCCGCATGCTGTTCTCCAACGACGAGATCCTCAAGTCGGTCAAGGTCATTTCCGGTGGCGAGCAAGGCCGCATGCTGTTCGGCAAGCTGATCCTGCAAAAGCCGAACGTGCTGATCATGGACGAACCGACCAACCACTTGGACATGGAATCCATCGAAGCACTGAACCTGGCGCTGGAAAACTACCCGGGCACGCTGATTTTCGTCAGCCACGACCGTGAGTTCGTATCGTCCCTGGCCACCCGCATCATCGAGCTGAGCCCTAGCGGCGTGATCGACTTCAGCGGCACCTACGACGACTACCTGCGCAGCCAAGGCGTGGTGTTCTAACGAACCCACCCCCTGTGCTGAGCACGCTTGTTGTGGCGAGCAGGCTTGCCCTGCGTTGGGCTGCGCAGCGGCCCTAAAATCAAACACCGCGCTCTGCCAGGCAGAACGCGGTGTTTTTTATTGGGGCTGCTGCGCAGCCCAACGCAGGGCAAGCCTGCTCGCCACAACAGGCCTGCTCGCCACAAGAATCAACGTCACCCAAGAAAGTAGTTAGCCTGCTTTCCTTTCCCCCGCACCCTTGCCATCATGCCCTCACCGCCCGCCCGCGAACGAGTTCCCATGCCTGCCGCCGCCCCCACCTCACTGTCGGTCACCCTGCAGATCGTCTCCATCGTCTTCTACACCTTCATTGCCTTTATCTGCATCGGCCTGCCGATCGCGGTCATCCCGGGCTATGTCCACGAGCAACTGGGCTTCAGTGCCGTAGTGGCCGGGGTGACCATCGGCTCGCAGTACCTGGCCACCCTGCTCAGCCGTCCTATGGCCGGGCGCATGTCGGACAACGTCGGCACCAAGCGCGCGATTGTGTTGGGCCTTGCCGGGATTCTGGTCAGCGGCGTGCTGACGTTTTTTGCCACCCTGGTCGAGAGCATGCCCGCCTTGAGCCTCGGCATTCTGATCGTTGGCCGGCTGTTGCTCGGCGTGGCCCAGGGCCTCATCGGCGTGGGCACCATCAGTTGGTGCATGGACGCCGTCGGCACCGAACACACCGCGCGTTCGATTTCCTGGAATGGCATCGCCTCCTACGGCGCCATCGCAATTGGCGCGCCGCTGGGCGTGGTGATGGTCGCCGAATACGGCTACATCAGCCTTGGTCTCGCATTGTCGGTATTGGCGGCGCTGGGGTTGGTGTTGATCCGCAACAAACCCTCGGTACCCGTGGTGCGCGGCGAGCGCCTGCCGTTCTGGAACGTGTTCGGGCGCATCGCACCGTTTGGCGCCAGCCTGTGCCTGGCGTCAATCGGCTACGGCACGCTTACCACCTTTATTACCCTGTACTACCTCAATCGTGGCTGGACCGGCGCGGCCTACTGCCTCACGGTCTTTGGCCTGTGCTTTATCCTCTCGCGACTGGTGTTTATCTCGGCCATCAGCCGCTTTGGCGGGTTCAGTGCGGCGATTGCCTGCATGACCATCGAAGCCCTGGGCCTGACCCTGCTGTGGCTGGCGCCTACAACCGGGGTCGCCTTGATCGGCGCCGGGCTGACCGGTTTTGGCTTGTCGCTGGTGTACCCGGCGCTGGGCGTGGAAGCCATCAAACAGGTGCCCAACAGCAGCCGGGGCGCAGGGTTGAGTGCTTACGCGGTGTTTTTTGATCTGGCCCTGGCGATTGCCGGGCCATTGATGGGCGCCGTCGCGCTGAACCTCGGCTACGGCTGGATCTTCTTTTGTGCGGCGCTGCTGTCAGTCGCGGCGCTGGGCCTGACCGTGATGCTCAAACGCCGCGCTTATTGATCAGCCGTCTGCAAGCCAGCCCGAGTCGACAGGTCCAGGGTATGGAAGAAGAAGCGCCCCGCGGCTGAAATCAGGTCGCGGTGAATGCCTTCGCGGTCAACCCCGTCGGCATCCGTGCACACGGCCGGCATGGCGGCCAATTGATCACTGTCGCACGGCGCCATGAACACAAAGTGCCCCGCCCCGGCCAGCAGTTTGAAATCCGGAGGTTCGGGCAGCTTGCGCGCCAGGGCGGCGGCATTCTTGTCCACGGCCACCAGTTGGTCGCCATCGCCGCTGTAGAGCAGCACGGGCACGTGCACATCGGCGAGAGTGTGGCGGCCGAACATCAAGCTCAGCGGGGCCATCAGCATCAACGCATGAATGCGCGGGTCGGCGTGCGGTTGCAGGTCGTCACGGTCGACCACCAGCTCGCCTTTGGTGGTGCAGGCATCTCGGTCTTCCGGGCGTTCCTGGCAATACCGGCGCAGGCGGTCAAAGTCAGGTTTGGCACCGGCCAGGATCAACGCGGTTTCGCCGCCGGCCGAATAGCCGATCACGCCCACTTGATCAACGTTGACGAACGGCGACAGCATCGGATCGCCGAGGGTGGCGGTGATCGCTTCGGAAATCTGTATAGGCCGCCCATACAAGTTGCTCACGGTGCCCAGGCGGCTGTGATCCTTATAGTTGTCGCCAGGATGGAGCACGGCCACCACCACGAAACCCTTGCGTGCCAGGGACGTGGCCAGGTCGTGCAGGGCCAATGGAGTGCCCGTGTTGCCGTGGGACAGCATCAACATCGGAAAACGCCCCATGGCGACTTTGGCGTCTTGAGTGGCCGCGACATGGTAAGGGCCCAACTGCGTCGAGTGCTCATCGTCAGTGGAGGGGTAAAACGCGATGGCGTTCATCGGCTGCGAATCCAGCGGGTCGAGGAATGTCATGCGATGAAAGCCCACACTCCAATGCGGGTGCGGCGCGGGGGCGGCTTGCACTGAAATCAGGCCACCGAGCAAGGAAAGAACCAAAACAGCACAAAGACGCATCATGGGGATGTCCACCTTTGCTGCGCAGCTACGTTCAACATCCGCGGCATGTCTAGTTGAAAAGTCCATGGTTCAAGGCGCTCGCACCGGGTGATATACCCATGCGTGCATAACCTGGGCCAAAGTAAAGACAGCGGGCAAACGAAAAAACTCCGTATTCCGGTCGTTTTGAGGCGATCAGAATACAGAGTTTAGGCGCCCTGTTTCAGATTGAAACCGGGCACAGGCCAAATTTACACAAGCCTTACGCGGCGGCGAACAATTGTTCGCTGATCACTACGTTGGCGTCGCTCAGGGCCTTGGCGCGGAACTCCTCACCATAGGCCAGGCCCTGGGCGCGGACGAATTCGATGTCAGTGATGCCAAGGAAGCCAAACACCAGCTTCAAGTACTCTTCGTGACCCACATTGCTCGGCTGGCCAGCATGCAGGCCACCTGCGGTGGACACGATGATCAGTTTTTTGCCGCCGCACAGGCCTTCAGCGCCCGCCTCCGAATAACGGAAGGTTTGGCCGGCGACCGCGATGCGGTCGATCCAGGCCTTCAACTGGGAAGGCACCGAGAAGTTGTACATCGGCGCGCCGATCACCACGGCGTCGGCAGCGATGAATTCGGCCAGCGACGAAGCGCTCAGCTCAGCTTCATGCTGTTGTACAGCGTCACGCAATTCGGCCGCGGTGCCCAAAGCACCCAGGGTCAAGCCGGAAAAGTGGCTGATGCCTTCGCTCGCCAGGTCACGGTAAGTCACTTCCACACCTGGCTGAGCCGCTTGCCAGGCCTTGACCACACCGGCGCTGAGCGCGCGGGAAGCCGAGTTGTCGCCGAGGATGCTGGAATCGATATGCAACAGTTTCATGCGGGATCTCCAAATGAGGATCGCGACGTGGCGATCAAGTGAGGTTGATCCTACAGATGAAACCAATAGTCGATTAGAGGGCGAAATTGCGATAGTTTGTCCTATAAACAGGACAGTAGGCAGACCATGCAAGACCTTAACGACCTCTACTATTTCGCCAAAGTCGTGGAAGCAGGCGGTTTCGCGGCGGCCGGACGGATGCTCGGAATACCCAAATCACGCCTGTCTCGACGCATTGCCGAGCTTGAAGAGCGCCTCGGCGCCCGCTTGCTGCAACGCACGACCCGGCAATTGACCCTCACCGCCGTCGGTGAGCGCTACCTGCGCCATTGCCAGGCAATGCTGCTGGAAGCGGAGATGGCCGATGAGGCCGTGGCCAGCATGTCCAGCGAACCTCGTGGGCGGCTGCGGGTCAGCTGCCCGGTGGGCATGGCGCAGCACATGATGCCGGGGATTGTCGCAGGCTTCCTCGCCGCGCACCCGCATGTGCAACTCGATATGACCCTGGTCAACCGCCGCGTAGACCTGGTCGCCGAAGGTATAGACGTCGCCCTGCGCGTTCGCGAGCTGGGGGACGAAGACCCGCTGTTGGTGACCAAGCGCTTGCGCCAGGCCCAGACCATCCTGGTCGCCAGCCCCGAGTTCATGCAGGGTCGGCAGATCAACTCCGTCGACGACCTCAAGCAACTGCCGCTGTTGGGCGCATTGGACGCCGACCGCCTGGTGCATCTGCGCCTGATAGACACACAGGGCACTATTGAGGAATTGGCCATGGAGGCACGCCTGGGCATCGAGGATTTCATCGTGCGCAAATTCTGCGCCATTCAGGGGCTGGGCTTCACCGTACTGCCGATGATGTATTGCGAAGCGGAACTGGCCAGCGGCCAATTGGTGCGATTACTGCCGCAATGGTCACTGCCCGGCGGTTGGCTGCAGGCGGTTTACCCGCATCGGCGCGGCGTTTCGCCAGCTATTCGGGCCTGGATCGATTACCTGGAAGAAGGCTTTAAAGGCTGTGGGGACCGTTTGCTATGAACATGACCGAAGCGCAAGTCGCCGCGTTCTGCCTGAGCCTGCCCGGCGCGCGGGAAGACTACAAATGGGGCGGTGTGCGCGTGTTCTCGATTGCCGGCAACAAGATGTTTGCCCTGCAAAACCTGCGTGGCGAATCGTTGGCCTTTAAAGTCGACAAGGAATTGTTTCTGGGCCATGTCGACCGCCCCGGCATCCACCCGGCGCCGTATCTGGCGAGGGCGCAGTGGATCATCATGAACACGCCCTACCCGCTGGGCGCCGAAGAACTGCGTGGCTTGTTGCAGCGCTCCCATCAGTTGGTGGTGAGCAAACTGCCCAAGCGCACGCAGATCGGCTTGCGTCTAGAGGATTGAAAGCAGCGTGCCGCCGAGGAACAGCTGGTCCAGCCAAAACACCTGGTGCAGCAGCACGATCACCCAGAACAGCACCTGATAAGACACCTTGCGCGTCTTGTGACGGAACACTTGCTGGGCGATCAGCGCCCCCGGCCAACCACCGGCCAGCTCCACGGCGTGCAGGATGTTTTCCGGCGTGCGCCGGCCTTCGGTTTGCGCCTTGTGCTTGTCGTGCCAGTACAGCACAAACGCCACCACGCTGACCACGCCGTACGCCACTAGCGGTATGACCGTCTCACCGCGATGCCACAACAACGCCGAACCCAGCAGCGGCGCCGCGCACAGCAGCACAAAGATCAGCGCTTTCAGACGCGGGTGCTGGATGTTCAAGGCTTGACCGCCGACCAGTCGATCCAGCCGAACTGCCAGGTCGCCAAAATCACCAGGCCAAACGCGATGCGGTACCAGGCAAACGCTGCGTAGCTGTGGCTGGCGATGAATTTGAGCAAGGCCTTGACCGCGATCATCGCGAAGATGAACGAGGTGACAAAACCGATGGCAAATACCGGCAGGTCATCCGGCTGGAACAGGTGACGGTATTTGTAGCCCGAATACAGCGCTGCACCGACCATGGTCGGCATGGCCAGGAAGAACGAAAACTCGGTGGCGGTTTTACGCGACAGGCCGAACAACAGGCCGCCAATAATGGTCGCGCCCGAACGCGAGGTGCCCGGAATCATCGCCAGGCATTGAGCAATACCGACCTTGAGCGCGTCTTTCCAGGTGATCTCGTCCACGGTTTCAGCATGCACTGCGTGTTGACGACGTTCAGCCCAGAGCATAATGATGCCGCCCACCACCAGGGCCGTGGCCACGGTGATCGGGTTGAACAGGTAGTGCTTGATCAGGTCGGCAAAAATCACCCCCAACACCACGGCCGGCATCACGGCAATGATCAGGTTGACGGTGAAGCGTTGCGAGGTGCGCTGGGTTGGCAAGCCGATGACCACGTCGAGGATCTTGCGCCGAAACTCCCAGACCACGGCCAGGATCGCGCCCAATTGAATGATGATGTTGAACGCTTCAAAGCGCTCGCCGCCGAAGCCGATCAAGTCGGCGACGATAATCTGGTGCCCGGTGCTGGAGATCGGCAAAAACTCCGTCAAACCCTCTACCACGCCAAGAATCACTGCCTGTATGGCGGTCCACAAATCCATATTTCCCCCAAAGGTCATGCGCGTGGCATGCCTCGTTAGTCTTTTTTAGTCGTTCACTGACGAAGGCGCGCTGAAGGCCAGGCATCGATTGATCAATGCCGGACTGCAAAAATTCCGTGAAAAATCAGGCAGTACTCAGGTTTTTCGCACGCTGGCCGAAAGCCTATCAGACGCGCCGGAAATGTCGAAGCAGCACCCACAATTATAAAAAGCATGGAGTGACAGGACGATGAACAGTTTGCGCAGCATGTCGATCAGCCGTCGGTTGTGGCTGATCCTGATAGTCGCCGTGTTGATGCTGCTGACACTGGGGCTGTTGATGCTCAAGCAGATCCACGACGACCTCTACCAGGCCAAGCGCCAGCAAACCCAGCACGTGGTGCAGACCGCCAGCGGCGTGCTCGACTATTACCAGCACCTGGAAAAAACCGGCGTGCTGACCCGCGACGCCGCGCAACAGCAGGCCTTGAGCGCCGTACGCGGCCTGCGCTATGACCACGACGACTATTTCTGGATCAACGACCTGACCCCCGTGATGATCATGCACGCGGCCAACCCCAAGCTCGACGGCCAGAACCTTTCGGCCATTCGAGACCCGGACGGGTTTGCGGTGTTCAACGAATTTGTGAGCCTGGCCAAGGCCAAGGGCGCCGGCATCGTCAACTACCGCTGGCCGAAACCCGGTGCGCAGGCGCCGGTGGAAAAAACCTCCTATATCCAACTGTTCGAGCCGTGGGGCTGGATTATCGGCTCCGGGGTGTACGTGGACGACGTGCAGGCCGAGTTCAACGGCCAGGTGTGGAAGGCCTCGCTGATGGGGCTCGTCATTGCCATGGTTATGGCCCTGCTGGTGGTGCTCATCGCGCGCAGCATCGTGCGGCCGTTGCAGGCGGCGGTGAACGCCATGGCCGATATCGCCAGCGGTGAAAGCGACCTGACCCGCAGCCTCGAAACCCATGGGCGTGATGAGGTGACCCAACTGTCCGAGCATTTCAACAGCTTCACCGCCAAGCTGCGCCAAGTGGTCAGCCAGCTGCAAGTGTGCGCCAACGCGCTGGGGCAGTCCTCGACCGAGATGGGAGACAACGCCACCCAGGCGCACAACCGCAGCCAGCAGCAGTCGGAGCAGATGGAACTGGTTGCCACGGCCATCAACGAGGTGACCTATGGTGTGCAGGACGTGGCGAAAAATGCCGAGCACGCCGCCAGCGAAATGCGCGACGCCCAAGCTCAGGCGCAGCAGGGCCAAGTGAACATCGACAGCAGCTTGCAGCAGATCGACAGGCTCTCCAGCACGATCAGCCAGGCCGTGGACGTGATCCGCACCCTGTCCAGCGAAAGCACGCAGATTGGCGGCGTGCTGGAAGTGATCCGCTCGATCGCCGACCAGACCAACCTGCTGGCCCTCAACGCCGCCATTGAAGCGGCGCGCGCCGGTGAGCAAGGCCGGGGGTTTGCGGTGGTGGCCGATGAAGTGCGGCTGCTGGCGCAGCGTACGCAAAAATCGACCGCTGAAATTCAGGTGATGATCGAGCGTTTGCAGGGTCATTCGGAAGCGGCGGTGAAGGTAATCAGCGACAGCCACAGCGCCTCGCAATTAACCATCGAACAAGCGGGCCAGGCGGGTGAGAGCCTCAACGCTATCGGCCAGGCATTGCGTAACCTCAATGGGCTGAATGCATCGATTGCCAGCGCCACGTTGCAACAGGCGCATGTGGTGGAAGACATCAATCAGAATGTCACCCAGGCTGCGGGGTTGTCGCATAGCACGGCGTTGGCGGCAGAGCAGTCGAGTGTGGCGAGCGCGCAATTGCGTGGGTTGAGTGAACAGCTGGGTGGGTTGTTGCGCCAGTTTCGGGTTTAACACGAAGCACGTGTGGGAGCTGGCTTGCCTGCGATGGCACCAACTCGGTTTGCCTGAGGTACCCAGGTGCCTGCATCGCAGGCAAGCCAGCTCCCACAGAGAAGCAGAATTGTGAGGTTATGAAAGTTGTACTCAGTCAAAACTGTGGGAGCGGGGGGGGGGGGGGGCGCGGGTGGGGGGGGCGTGGTTTTGGGGGTGGTTAGACACCACAAG
>NZ_JAFCTN010000038.1:0-52375 GCF_049896045.1 Pseudomonas sp. PWP3-1b2 | reverse complement strand
GGTGCCTAGTGGTGGGGCGAAGGCCTTTTGGTTACTTTTGGGCCTTTCCAAAAGTGACCCGCTGTAAGAGCGGAACCCATCTCAGCCATCATTCAAATAACGGATATGTACTCAAAACCCCACCCAAAACTCACCCCTTCGCCTCCCGAATAATCTGCCGAATCGCCCCGACAAAGGCTTCAACCGGTTGCCCACCGCTGACCGCATACTGCCCATTAAAAACAATAGTAGGCACCGAACTCACCCCCCGAGAAACCCACAGCTTCTCCTCTTCACGCACCTCAGCCGCATACTCATCCGAAGCCAGAATCTCAGCAGCCCGCTTGCCATCCAGCCCCACACCATCAGCAATGCTCGCCAAAGTCCCATGATCAGACGGGTCCCGCCCCTCACTGAAATAAGCCGTGAACAACGCTTCCTTGAGGTTGTACTGCAACCCCTCCAACCCCGCCCAATGCAACAGCCGGTGCGCATCAAACGTGTTGTAAATCCGGCTCTGCCCGTCCGTACGAAAAGCAAACCCCAACTCAGCCCCCATATCGCGAATCCGCGCACGGTTAGCCTGGGACTCCTCAGCAGTCGAGCCGTATTTTTCCGTGATGTGCTCAACAATGTTCTGCCCTTCGGCAGGCATATTCGGATTCAGCTCAAACGGCTGAAAATGAATCTCGGCCTGCACTTCAGCGCCCAATTGATCAAGCGCTTCAGTCAACCCTCGCAGCCCGATGACGCACCAGGGGCACGACACATCGCTGACAAAATCGATTTTCAGGGGAGTACTCATGACCAGGCGACCTCGCTGGCGTCGATGCGCCGCAAAAGCTCTACGATACACCAACTTCACAGCACCTTCGAAGGCTCGCCCAAGTCAATCTGTGCCCAGTGCGCCGCATCTTCGCGATGAGCTTTGAGATACGGCAACACCGCCGTCAGCAACGGCGCCTTGAACGCCTCCTGAAAACGGTGAGCCATGCCAGGAATCAGTCTCAGCTGGCTGCCCTGGATATGCGCAGCCAGATGCACGCCGTGCATCACCGGCAACAACGGATCAGCGGTACCGTGCACCACCAGCGTCGGCACGCGCAGTTGGTTGAGCAGCGGCACGCGGCTTTGTTCGGCGAGGATCGCCATGATCTGGCGCTTCACTCCGTCAGGGTTGAACGCACGATCGTAAGACAGCGCCGCCTGATGCAGCAACATCTGGCGGTCATCTTTCACGTAGGGGCTGCCCAGCGCGGCGAGCAAATCGGCTTGCTGTTCAAGCGCCACTTCGCGATTCGGCGCGCTGCGCCGCGACAGCAGTTGCACCAGCGCCGCACTCGGTGCCGGCAGGCCTTCGGCGCCAGAGCTGGTCATGACTAACGTGAGGCTTTCGACTCGCTGCGGCGCCATCGCCGCCAGGTGTTGGGCGATCATGCCGCCCATGCTTGCGCCCAGCACGTGGAATTGCTGGATCTTCAAGGCGTCCATCAAACCCAGCGCATCGTCGGCCATATCGGTCAGCGTATACGGCGCCGCCACTGGCAGGCCGAGTTTGTAGCGCAGCACTTCGAAGGTCAGGTTGGCGCTGGCCGGCGCATGGCGCCAGGTCGACAGGCCGACGTCACGGTTGTCATAGCGAATCACCCGAAAGCCTTGCTCGCACAGCGCAACGACCACTTCATCGGGCCAGTGAATCAACTGCCCGCCCAGGCCCATCACCAGCAGCAAGGCAGGGTCAGACGCGCGGCCGATACTCTGGTAGGCAATGCTTACCTGAGCCAGATCGACCGTTTGAGTCGGGACATTGACGTCACATCGAGAAGCCGCAAAAGACGGCAGGCCGAACAATAGAGCGGCCAGTAAAAGCAACACGCGCATGAAAAACACCGAAACGCAGAACCCCAGTAGAGCGCGAGTCTGATGAAGTTTGTTAAAGCGCGCTGCCACACTTCCATGACAGTTTGATGAAGAGTGCCCGGTGGTCGAAGTCGACACGCAGAGCAACATGAGACAAACTCACGTGATTCAACTTTGACACAAATTGTCTTCATGGAGAGCCCGTGCTCGAGATCCGTCACCTCAAGACCCTCCACGCCCTGCGCGAAGCCGACAGCCTGGTGGAAGCTGCCGAGCGCCTGCACCTGACGCAGTCGGCGCTGTCCCACCAGTTCAAGGAGCTGGAAGAGCGCCTGGGCATGCAGCTGTTCGTGCGCAAGACCAAGCCGCTGCGCTTTACCAGCGCCGGTTTACGCCTGCTGCAACTGGCGGATGCCACCCTGCCGCTGCTGCGTGGCGCCGAGCGTGATATCGCGCGATTGGCCGGTGGCACCGCCGGGCGTTTGCATATGGCAATCGAGTGCCACAGCTGCTTCCAGTGGCTGATGCCAACCATCGACCAGTTCCGCGACGCCTGGCCGGAAGTCGAGTTGGACCTCGCGTCGGGCTTTGCTTTCGCGCCACTGCCCGCCCTCGCCCGTGGCGACCTGGACCTGGTCGTGACGTCTGACCCGCTGGAACTGCCGGGCATCACCTATGTGCCGCTGTTCACCTACGAAGCCATGCTGGCGGTGGCCAACCAGCATGCGCTGGCGAACAAATCGTACATCGTGCCCGAAGACCTGCTGACCGAAACCCTGATCACCTACCCGGTGGAACGCGACCGCCTGGACATCTTCACCCGGTTCCTGGAACCCGCCGACGTGGAACCGGCGCAGGTGCGCACCTCGGAGCTGACGGTGATGATGATGCAGCTGGTAGCCAGCGGTCGTGGCGTGTGCGGCATGCCGCATTGGGCGCTGCATGAATACAGCTCGCGCGGGTATGTGAAGGCCAAGCGGCTGGGCGAAAAAGGCTTGTTTGCGACGTTGTATGCGGGGATTCGGGCGGACATGCTCGACGCGCCGTATATGCGCGACTTTTTGCTGACGGCCAAGGACACGTCGTTTTCAACGCTGGATGGAGTCAGCGCAGTTCGCTAGACCCCACACATCAACTGTGTGGCTTGGGTGGGGAGCTCCCACATTTGGATCTTCAGTGGTTGCTCAACTCGCGCCACATGTGGATCTTGTCGAAGTAATCAACGCCCACCCGCACTGCCAGTGGCTCCAGGCCGTACTGGATGAAGCCGCAGCGCTGGTACAACGCAAACGCTGCGTCATTCCCGGCGGTGACGGTCAGTTGAATCAGTTTCAGGCGGGGATGCTTGCGCGCTTCGTCGAGCGCCGCCTCGACCAACTGGCGGCCCAAGCCTTGCTGCTGACAGGCCTCGGTCACGTACATACCAAACAACGTCACCTTGTGCCGCGCCTTCTCGCGTGGCTCGAAGGCCAGGCCAACAATGCCTGCCAGCTCATCGCCGTCAAACCCGCCGAGCAACCGATCCAGCGGGCTGTCCAAGCGCTTTTCCCACCAGCTCAGCGGCATCGAAGCGCGCTCCGCCACACTGGAGGTAAACGCCTGCGGGTAGGCGCCGTACGCTTCGAGCATCAACGCCCGATAGGCCTCGGCATCGCTGGCCCCCAGGGCGCGAATAATCATTGCGTCAGCGAAGCGCGGTAAAACGGCAGGATCAGGTCGCGCGTCAACGGTGCCAACTGCAGGCCACCGTCACCGGCCGGGTCGATCCAGCGCACTTCTTCGATTTCAGCCGCGGGCGTCACCGCCACGTCGATGTGCACCTGGAACAGTTCGGCTTCCACGGTGAAACCTGGCTCGTTGGCGGCCGGCGCCGAGAAGTTGCCCAAGTAGACGGCGTCGCCGGGGTCAATCGTCAGGTTCAGTTCTTCGTGCAGTTCACGGGCGAGCGCCTGGGCCGGTTGTTCGCCTGCGTCGATCTTGCCGCCAGGCTGCATGAAGGCCTGGGTACCGCGCTTGCGCACCAGCAGGGTTTGGCCGTCGCTGCCGATCAGGACGGCGGCGGCGATGCGGATGGTTGTGGACATGGAGTGAAACCTTGCAGTCAAAAAAGTGATGGTAAGGGAGTCAGGCTTGGGCCTCCTCCTCCGGGATCGTGACAAATACGCTGTACTTGGTCTTTTCCATCGCCTCAAACGCGATCAGCTTGTCCACCAACGGCAAGTTCAGCACCTTGCCCGCGTTGAGCAGCAACATGCCGTTATCGGCGTTGAGGTTACGCGCCAGAATCATCCCCGCCGCCAGCTCGCGGGTGCTCAGGACCTTGACCGACGGGTCACCCAGGGTCACATCACTGAGGAACGTCGCGCAGGCCTTGATGAAGTCCTCGACCAGATCAGGATCGTAGAGGCGCCCGGCATACTTTCGGATATAGACCAGCGCCTCGTCACTGTTCATGTGCCGCTCGAGGATCAGCCCCTTTTGCAGCTCGATGAAGTCCACCGCCAGTTTCAGCAGCCGCGAACCCATAGGGATCGCGTCCCCCTTCAGATGATCCGGAAACCCCGTGCCGTCCCAGCGCTCCTGGTGATGACGGATCAGCCGCGCGGCATCCTTCATCGGCTCCAGGGTCATCAGCAGCGACTCGCTCTGGGTCGGGTACGCCCGGTAACGCTCACGGTCGGTGCTGTGCAGCATGTCCGACGGCGAGGTCATCATGCTGTCGCTCCAGCTCAGCTTGCCGATGTTGTACAGCGCTGCGGCCATGGTCAGGTCGCGCGTACTGGCTTCATCCATGGACTGGGCAGCGCAATACACCCTGATCAGCTCGATCAACGCGCGGTTGGTCTGCTTGTCCCTGGGCAACCGCAGGTTCGCCAACAGCGAAAACACTTCGGTGCCGGTCACGTAGCTGCGCTTGAGCTCATCGTAGGCCAGGTCAAGCATGTCGGCGGTCTGCTGCAACTCGGCGGTGCGGGCTGCGACGCGTTTTTCCAGCGTCGCGTTCAGCACCTTGAGCTGGGCGTTCTGCTCCTGACTCAAGCGCTCCAGGCGCCGATGCTCAAGGGCCTGATGCAGGATCAGCGGCAACTCTTCGTCATTCCAGGGCTTGCTGATATAGCGGTGAATCTGCCCGTCGTTGATCGCCTTGATGATCGTGGTCAGGTCGGCGTAGCCGGTCAGTAGAATCCGGCTGGTGGCAGGGTACAGCTGATGGACCCTGGACAGCAGCTCAGCCCCATCCATGCCGGGCATGCGCGCATCGCTCATCACCAGA
Source organism: Pseudomonas sp. PWP3-1b2 (assembly GCF_049896045.1). Classification (NCBI taxonomy): domain Bacteria; kingdom Pseudomonadati; phylum Pseudomonadota; class Gammaproteobacteria; order Pseudomonadales; family Pseudomonadaceae; genus Pseudomonas; species Pseudomonas sp. PWP3-1b2. The sequence continues at coordinate 47,262 of NZ_JAFCTN010000038.1, read as the reverse complement.
TCGACAGGCCGCGCCGCCATGATGTCGAGGGCCTGGGCCCCGCTGCCGGCGAGCACGACGTCGTAGGGCTGGCCACGCAGCAGGCGCCGCAGGCTATTGAGGATCGATTCTTCATCGTCGACCAGCAAAATAGTGGGTTTATCGCAAGCGATCGTAGCAAGTGGTTCATCCATGGACTTTGCCTTCGAGTTAAACAAACGTGATCTGAGTCCAAACCCTGTACCGTGTGGATGGGCACACTGACTGGCGCTGCATGCCGCAATGCATGTGCCGCGTTGATTTGACGCCAACTGGCCGTCGATATCAAGGGAGCTCGACTATGCTGTCATGGCAGGTCGGCAATCCGACTCGCCGTAAAACCAAGGAAGAATTCGTTATGCAGTCGAGCCGTTTGCCAGTGCGCAACGCGTCATGACCCCGGATTCGGGGCGGGCCAACCGTCGTATTCTGATCGTCGATGACACCGCTTCGATCCACCAGGACTTCCGCAAGATCCTGTGTGCCGATGCCATTAGCGAGCAGTCCCTGGACAGCCTGGAGGAAACGCTGTTCGGCAATACCACCACAGTTCGCCAGGCGTTCGAGCTTGACTCTGCCTACCAGGGCCAGGAAGCCCTGACCATGGTCAACACGTCCCTGGCAAAAGGTGCGCCCTATGCGATGGTCTTTATTGACATGCGCATGCCCCCCGGCTGGGATGGCCTGCAAACCATCGAACAGCTGTGGAACGTCGACCCCAACCTGCAGATCGCCCTGTGCACCGCTTTTTCCGATTATTCGTTTGAAGCCATCGAAGCGCGGTTGAAATTCAACGACCAACTGCTGATCCTGAAAAAACCCTTCGATCACCTGGAAATCCGCCAGATGGCCAGTGCCCTGACCTGGAAATGGCAACTTGCCCAGGACATCGCACTCAAGGTGATCGGCCTGGAACGCATCATCGAAGAGCGCGTACAGGAGCTGCTTAAGGTCTCGCACTTGCTGCAATACGACATGCTGACAGAGCTGCCCAACAGCACCTTGCTGGGTGATCGGCTCACCCAGGCAATTGCCTTGGGCCGCCGACATGACACGCAACTGGCAGTGATGTTCATCGGGCTGGACCGGTTCAAGCGTATCAATAACGCCCTGGGCTACCCGGTGGGTGACAAGGTGCTCTGCCTGGTCAGCCAGAGCCTGGTGGCTGCGGTACGCGAGTCGGATTCGGTATTTCGCTACGGCTCCGACGAGTTCGTGGTGGTGCTTAACGACATCCAGCATCCCCAGCAAACCCAGCACTTCGCCCAAAAGCTGCTCAAGGCCGTGAGCACCACACGACATGTCGCGGGCCACGATCTGAGCGTGACCGCCAGCCTGGGTATCAGCCTCTGCCCCAATGACAGCGGCACTGCGGTGGAGTTGATCAAGCACGCTGAAACTGCCATGCATAACAGCAAGGAACGGGGCCCGGACGCTTTCAGCTTTTATATCAAGGACATGAACCTGCGCGCGCAGCACCAGCAAAACCTGGAAAGCGCGATCCGCCTTGCCCTGCAGCGTAATGAGTTCGTGCTGCACTACCAGCCCAAGCTGAATTTGCAAACCGGTCGAATCGTCGGCGCGGAGGCATTGATTCGCTGGTTTCAACCTGGCTCAGGCTGGGTCAGCCCGAGCGTGTTCATACCCGTCGCCGAAGACAGCGGCCTGATTGTGCGCTTGACTCAATGGGTGCTGCACAACGCCTGCGAGCAGGCGCAGGCCTGGAGAGTACGGGGCCTGCCCTCTGTCATCGTTTCCGTCAATATATCGACCATCGATGTTCGCCAACGGGATTTTGTCGCCAACCTGACGGCTATCCTGCAGCAAACCGACTTGCCGCCCGCTCAGCTGGAGCTGGAAATTACCGAAAGCGTACTGATGCAGAATGTCGACGACACGGTCGACATTCTGCAAAAGATCAAGGCCATCGGCGTACGCCTGGCGCTGGATGACTTCGGCACGGGCTACTCCAGCCTCAGCTACCTGCGCCGCTTTCCCATCGATGTGCTGAAAATCGACCAATCGTTTATTCGCGGCCTGAGCACAAACAGTCGGGACGCTCAGTTGATCAGCGCTATCATCGGCATGGGCAAGAGCCTGGGCCTGAACATCATTGCCGAAGGAGTGGAAACCGTTGAACAGCTCAAGCTTCTGCAAACCCTGGCGTGTGAAGAAGGCCAGGGCTTTCTGTTCAGCCAGGCCGTGACGGCGCAGGAGTTCGCCCAGTTACTGCAGGGCAACCGCGCTGCCTTGATGCCCGATCACTAGTTACGCTTGCAAGGAGTGCTCCCTTGGGTGAAGTCTCAATCTACCGGCTCGGCCTCATCTTCACCTTGTGGTTGGGCCTGGGTGTGCCACTGATCGCTGCGCCGCTGGATGAGGCACTCAAACCCTTGCCCGAGGCGCCTGCACTGGACCCTGCCAGGGTTGACCTGGGCCGCCAACTGTTCAACGAGCCGCGCCTGTCGGCCAACCAATCGCTGTCCTGCGCCAGTTGTCATCATTTGGCGTCCGGCGGCGCCGACGACAAGCCATTTTCCATTGGCTTTGACGGCAAGCCGGTGGGCATCAACACCCCGACGGTGTTTAACGCCAGCCACAATTTCAAGCAGTTCTGGGATGGCCGGGCAGACACACTGGAAGCGCAAGTCAAACACGTCGTCACCAGCCCCGTGGAGATGGGCAGCGACTGGGCAACGGTGGTGCGCAACCTCTCTGCCCTGCCCGCCTACCGGGCCGCGTTCGCACAGACCTACCCCGACGGTGTCACCGCCGCCAACGTGCAAAACGCCCTGGCTACCTATGGACGCACGCTGTTAACCCCCAATTCGCGGTTTGACCAGTACCTGCTGGGCAACACCGAGATCCTCAGCCGTCAGGAAAAATATGGCTACCAACGCTTCAAGGACTACGGCTGCATCGCCTGCCACCAGGGGGTCAATATCGGCGGCAATATGTTCCAGAAATTCGGCGTAATGGGCGATTACTTCAAGGCGCGCGGCAACCCGACCGAATCAGACCTGGGCCGCTACCTGTTGACCCAGGACGAAGAAGACCGGCACGTGTTCAAGGTGCCAAGCCTGCGCAATGTGGCCGTTACCGCGCCGTACTTCCACGACGCCTCGGCCAAGACCCTGGAAGAAGCGGTCGATGTGATGTTCAAGTACCAGTTGGGACGCGTACCGTCCCAGGAAGACAAAGACCTGATCATTCAGTTTCTCAAGACGCTGACCGGCGAATGGGCAGGTAAACCTTTATGAGCATACCGTCATGAGCCTGTCTCGCCGCCGCTCCGGCCAAATGCTGCTGGGCTTGATTACCCTGATGCTGGCTTCGACGCTGGTGTTTCTGTACTTGAAGTCCACCCGGGATCAGACGGCCTCTTACACGCAGTCACGGGATCTGATCCGCCAGTTGCAGCAGCTCAATGCCCAATGGGACAGCGAAGTGCTCAAGGCGAGGATCGCCCTCACCCACAACTATGACCCTCTGGTAGCACCGCTGCTGCAAATGACAAAGATCTGGGCCGACCTCGAAAACCGCAGCGCCTACCGCAATTCTGCGGACCCGCGCTGGCAGGCTAACCGGGACGCTTATCAAGCCGCCATCCGGGAAAAAGCACGGCTGGTGGATCAGTTCAAATCCCACAATGCGGTGCTGCGCAACTCCCTGGCCTTTTTACCGACCGCCGAAGATGACATCCAGGCCCAGTTCCACCGCTATGAAGGTGAGGATCGACTGCAACTGCAAAGCGTTGCCACCGACACCTACGACCTGCTGCTCAGCAGCCTGGAATTCGCCCAGGTAACCAGTGACGATCTGGCTGCCGACATCCTGGTGGGCCTGGGTAAACTGGCGGTGAATAAAGAGCGCTTGCCCAGCGATTTCCAGGCGCCGGTCGATATCCTCAGCAATCATATTTCGCTGATCCTGCGCGAGCAGCCGATGGTCAACAGCCTGCTCGAGCGGATTGCCGCCGTCCCCGTGGCCGCGCTCCTGGACGACCTGACCACCGACCTCAACCAGGATCAGCAAGCGGCTGACCTCATCGATCATAAATACCACCGTTACCTGCTGATCTTCTCGGGCATGCTGGTGGCGCTATTGCTGTACCTGGCCGTGCACCTGTTGCGCAGCTTTGCCGAGATCAGCCGGGTCAACCGCGCACTGCAAGCGGCGAACGAAACCCTGGAACAGCGCGTGGAGCGGCGCACCCAGCAGCTCAAGGACGCGCAAAGCGAGTTGATGGACAGCGCCCGCCAGGCCGGCATGGCAGAGATCGCCACCAACGTGCTGCACAACGTCGGCAACGTACTCAACAGCGTGAACATCTCCGCTGACCTGGTCACCCGCAAACTGCGCGCCAGCAAAGCATTGGGCCTGGGCAAAGCCATGCAGTTGATCAACGAGCACCAGGCTGACCTGGGCGCCTTCATAACCCACGATGAAAAAGGCAAGCTGTTGCCCGGCTACTTGAACCAGTTGGTGGACGCGATTGGCGTCGAACAACAAGCAATGGTCGATGAACTGGCGCAACTGAGTAAAAGCGTCGATCACATCAAGGACATCGTTTCCACCCAGCAGTCCTATGCCGGGGCGTCCTCGCTGCTGGAGCCGCTGCACATCAGCGCCTTGATGGAAGACGCCCTGCGCATGAACGCCGGTGCTTTGAGCCGGCACCGTGTCACGGTGGTCAAGCAGTACGCGCAGGTACCGGAGATCCTGGCGGATAAACATCGACTGCTGCTGATCATGGTCAACCTGATCAGCAACGCCAAATACGCCATGGCCAACCTGGCCGACCGGCCACGGCAAATCACCCTCACGGTTCAGCCGCAGGATGACAACACCTTGAAGATCAGCGTCAAGGACGATGGCGAAGGCATACCGGCCGAAAATATGACGCGGATATTTACCCACGGCTTCACCACCCGCAAGGAAGGCCACGGCTTTGGCTTGCACAGTTGCGCCCTGGCGGCCGTGGAAATGAAAGGCCAGCTCAGCGCCCACAGCGACGGGCCGGGCCTGGGCGCGGTATTTACCTTGACCATTCCTCTTACCCTTGCCGGAAGCCGCGCATGAACCTAGCTGCGAATCGACGCATCCTGTTGATCGATGACACACCGTCGATTCACGACGATTTCCGCAAAATTCTCATGCCGGACGTTGAGTCAAACCCGGAACTGGAGGACATGGAGTCGGCGCTGTTTGGCGAAACGACCAAACCCCGAGTCCAGAGCTTTGAACTGCACTCGGCCTATGGCGGAGAAGAAGGTTTGCAGCTGCTGACCACCGCCATGGCAGAACAACGGCCCTATGCCCTGGCCTTTGTCGACATGCGCATGCCCCAGGGCTGGGATGGCGCAAAGACCATCGAAGAGCTGTGGAAAGTCGCCCCCGACCTGCAAGTGGTGGTGTGTACCGCGTATTCGGACTATTCCTGGGAAGACCTGCTGGAGCGCCTTCACGCGCACGAGCGTTTGCTGATCCTGAAGAAACCGTTCGACAACATCGAAGTCCAGCAGATGGCCAATACCCTGGCCAATAAATGGGACATGGCCCTGCGCGCCTCCCAGCAGACCTCTCACCTGGAACGGCTGGTGGAACAACGCACGCAGGCGCTGCAAGTGGAAATCGAGGAGCGCAAGCACCTGGAAGGCCAACTGGTGCAGTCCGAAAAGCTTGCCGCGCTTGGCCAACTTGCGGCAGGTGTGGCCCATGAGATCAACAACCCGATGGGTTTTATCTCTTCCAACCTGGGCGCCCTCGACGGCTACTTCAAACAACTGCAGCAGATGCTGGACGCTTACCGACAGGCCGAGGAATGCCTGGCGCCGGGCGAACAGCGCGACCGGCTCAAGGCAATGCGCGACGATCTGGAGCTGGATTTTCTCAAGGACGACATTCCGATACTGATCCGCGAATCCAAGGACGGCATCGGCCGCGTAGTGCAGATCGTCAAGGACCTGAAAAACTTTTCGAGGGTGGACAACGACCAGACCTGGCAGTGGGCCAACCTGCAACAGGGTATCGATTCAACCCTGAATATCGTTGCCAGCGAACTCAAGTACAAGGCCGATGTGATCAAGCAGTACCAACCCTTGCCCGAGATCGAATGCCTGGCCTCGCAACTCAATCAGGTGGTGATGAATCTGGTGATCAATGCCGCGCAAGCCATGGGGCCGGAGCGCGGGCTCATTACCATCAGCAACGGCGTGGAGGGCGAGACTATCTGGCTGGAAGTCGCGGATAACGGCTGTGGCATTGCCCCTGAAACCGTGCAGAAAATTTTTGACCCGTTCTTCACCACCAAACCGGTAGGTGAAGGCACCGGGCTGGGGTTGTCATTGTCCTACGGCATCGTCAAGAAGCACGGTGGCTCTATCTCCGTCAGCAGCGAATTGGGCACGGGCACGACCTTTCGCGTGGTGTTGCCAATTCGGCAAACGGCGGCGTAGGGTACGCCGCCGAACGGGCTGCGTAGGGCGCTACGCCGCTTCCTGAAAGTCCATTTCCGGTGGCTGTTGCGAGAACCCACGCGTCAGTACGCCCAGGTAAACAAGCCCGATCGCCAACCACGCCAGGCCCAGGTAAATCGCCAGGTGATCGAGGCTGATCATCAGCCACAGGTCCGCCAGCAGGCCGATGGTCGGGAATACCAGAAACAGGATCAGCTCACGTGCACCGCGCTGTTTGGCGCCGATCCAGTAATGGAAGATCACCGACAGGTTGACCAGGCTGAACGCCAGGAATGCGCCGAAGTTGATGAACGAGGTGGAGGTGGTCACGTCCAGCTTCAACGCCAGCAAGGCCACCACGGCACACAACAGAATGCTGTTGACCGGCGTGCCAAAGCGCGCATGCAAGGTGCCGAAGAACGATTTGGGCAGCACGCCGTCGCGGCCCATGGCAAACAACAGGCGCGAACCGCTGGCCTGGGCCGACAGCCCCGAGGCAAATTGGCCGACGATCAGGCCGATCAGGAAGATCGATACAAACAAGTCGCCACCGATATTGCGCGCGATTTCATACGCGGCCGAATCCACATTGGTGAATTCGAACGACGGGTGGGCGACTTGCACGAAGTAGGACACGCCGACGAAGATCAGCCCGCCGATCAAGGTGATCAACATGATCGCCCGTGGGATGGTACGGCGTGGGTCGCGGGTTTCTTCGGTGAGGGTGCTGACGGCGTCAAAGCCCAGGAACGAATAGCAGGCGATGGCGGCGCCGCTCATGATCAGCGGCATGTGCATCTGGCCGTTGAAGAACGGGGCGAGGGTCCACAGCGGTTTGCTCGCATCGCCACCAATGTAATGGATGCACAACACCACAAACGCGATCAGTACCAATGCCTGGATCAGCATCAGCAAGGCGTTGATGCCGTTCGCCAGTTTAAGGCCGACGATATTGATGGCGCTGGTGATGCCGATAAACGCCAGCACCCAGACCCATTGCGGCACCGAAGGAAAGGCCGAATTAAGGTACGCCGCGCCGATCAGCCAGATGGCCATGGGCAGGAACAGGTAGTCGAGCAACACCGCCCAACCGGCGATAAAGCCGAGCTTGGGGCTGATCGCCTTGCGCACGTAACTGTAGGCGGAACCGGCCACCGGAAAGGCCGCGGCCATGCGTCCGTAGCTCATGGCGGTGAAGAACATCGCCACCAACGCCGCCAGGTACGCGGCGGGGACCATGCCGGCCGTGGATTGCGCCAGGATGCCGAACGTGCCGAGCACAATGATCGGCGTCATATAGGCGATGCCAAACAGCACCACCGACCCTAACGACAGGGTGCGTTGCAAACGAGCCATGAGCGATTCTCCGCTGAATTATTGGTTTTATGGCAGAACTGAAGTCGGTGAAGCCGGTGTCATTTTTTTATGTTTAAACACGCTTTTGTGGCGAGCGGGCTTGCCCCGCGTTGGGCTGCGCAGCGGCCCCAGTGAAGACAAACGCGGTGTATCAGGCAGTTCGCGCAGGCAGGTTTCAGGGCTGCTGCGCAGCCCAACGCGGGGCAAGCCCGCTCGCCACCACAAGCCCGCTCGCCACAGAGCGTCAGCCTTGGTCTTTAGGGATCAACAATTCGCGCGTCCCATCGCTGCGCTCAATCACCTCTCCCGGCAATTTCAAGCGCTGGTCATCCAGGTAGCGGTAGTCCTTGCGCGCCGCCCCAAGCTGGTCAAGATCGAGCTCAACCGTGAATTGCCCTTCTTCGCGGCCCGCTTCAAACAGCAAGCTGCCAAATGGGTCGACCAACGCGCTGCCGCCAGCGAACAACAGGCCACCGTCGCCCTCTTCCACGCGGTTGACCATCAGCGCGAACGCCTGGTTTTCCTGGGCGCGGGCCATGATGGCGGTGCGGTGTGTCGGCCCGTAGGGGTCCATGTTGCCGTTGGTGACGATCAGCAATTCAGCGCCCAGTTGCGCGTTGGCACGGGCGGTTTCCGGGAATTCGATGTCGTAGCAAATCAACAGGCCGACGCGCACGCCGTTCCACAGGCACGTGGCGTAGCGATCGCCGGGGGTGAACACGCCGCGATCCGAGGCCCACAGGTGGGTCTTGCGATAACGCAGGGCAATGCCTTCGGGGGTGATCAACAAGGTGGTGTTATAGAATTGGCCGTTGTCGCTTTCAGCCATGCCAATGACCACGGCAATCGCTCGCTCACGGGCGGCGTCAATAACGGCCTGCACCGTGGGGCCGTCCAGCGGCTCGGCGATGTCGGCGACGGTCTCGGCCGTCGGAAAACCCATCAGGTGAGTTTCCGGGAAAATGATCAGTTGCGTGTCACCGGCGCAAGCGGCAATTGCCGCCAGGGCGCGCTCAAGGTTGTAAGCTGTGCCGTTATCACGGCCTGCCAACTGGGCAAATTCGACCTTCATCAGGTATTCCTTGTTCTTTATCTGTGCCGCAGTATGCGCAGCCATAACCTGCCAGGGAATTACGCGGCGGGGGTAACCCGATAGGGGTAGATCAATGACCATGTCGCTGGAAGACATCGCCTGGCACCGTTCGGTGGGGCAAATGATAGACGCCCTGGACCAGCCCAACTTCTGGACCCAACTGGTGCGCCTGCTCAACCAATATGTGCCCTTCGACAGTTGGGTGGTGTTGCTGTTCAGCAGTGCACACCGCCCGCTGGTGTTCGCCGAATGCCCGGGCGCCGACGGCACCCCGGACCACCTGTTTCAGGACTACCTCAACGGCCTCTACCTGCTCGACCCCTTCTACATCGCCAGCCGCGAGCAGTCGCGCACCGGGCTGTTTCGCCTGGCAGAGGTCGCGCCGGAGCACTTCGAACTCACCGAGTATTACCAGCGCTACTTCCGTTTGAACGTGGTCGCCGATGAAATCCAGTTCAATTGCCACCTGCCGGATGGGCGTACCCTGTGCCTGTCCCTGGGCTCGAAACAGCGCTTTGACCCAACGCAAATCGCCCTGCTGTCGCTGATCCAACCCTGGGTGCTGAGCCTGCTGCGTCAACGTTTGCCCTTTGAGCTCAACCAGGTCAGCACGCCTGAACCGCCCAAGCAAACGGATGAATGGGGCGCGCAACTCACCGCCCGCGAGCTGGATGTGGGCCGCTTGATGCTCAGCGGTTGCTCCAGCAAGGAAATCGCTCGTAAGCTGGAAATCTCTGTTGAAACCGTGAAAGTCCATAAGAAACACATGTACAGCAAGCTAGGGATCAAATCCCAGTCGGAGCTGTTCTCGATCTTTCTTCAGGCGCAAAACGCCTAGCCGATGAGTCCGAACCCAAGGAAAACCGTATGAGCCTGTCGTTACTAAGCCGTTACGCGTTCTTTGCCGTGTGCGTCATTTTTACCCTCGCCAGCCTCCCGTTTATCCAACATGAATGGCTGTGGCCGATCACCGTGGTCACGGGCGTGTTGAGCCTGATCGGCCTTTTCGACCTGCTGCAAAGCCCCCACGCGGTGCGCCGCAACTACCCGATCCTGGGCAATATCCGCTACCTGGTGGAAGCCATCCGCCCGGAGATCCGCCAGTACCTGCTGGAGTCCGACAGCGACGCCCTGCCCTTTTCACGGGCCCAGCGTTCGCTGGTTTATTCGCGCGCCAAGAACGAAAGCGCCGACAAGCCCTTCGGCACCTTGATCGACGTGTACCAGTCGGGCTTCGAGTTTATCGGCCACTCCATGCGCCCGGCGCCGTTGAGCGACCCCGGCGCGTTTCGCGTGATGGTGGGCGGCCCGCAGTGCACGCAGCCGTACTCGGCGTCGGTGTTCAACATCTCCGCGATGAGCTTTGGCTCGCTCAGTGCCAACGCGATTCGCGCGCTGAACCAGGGCGCCAAACTCGGCAACTTTGCCCATGACACCGGCGAAGGCAGCATCAGCCCTTACCATCGCGAAAACGGCGGTGACCTGACCTGGGAACTGGGCAGCGGCTACTTCGGCTGCCGCACCAGCGACGGCCGCTTCGACCCGGAGCGTTTCGCCGTGCAGGCGCAAAACCCGCAAGTGCGCATGATCGAAATCAAAATGAGCCAGGGCGCCAAGCCCGGCCACGGCGGGATCCTGCCCAAGCACAAAGTCACCCAAGAGATCGCCGACACGCGCGGCATCATGATGGGCGAAGACTGCATCTCACCGTCGCGTCACAGCGCGTTTTCCACGCCCATCGAAATGATGCAGTTCATCGCCCAACTGCGCGAACTGTCCGGCGGCAAACCGGTGGGCTTCAAGTTCTGCCTCGGCCACCCGTGGGAGTTCATGGGCATCGCCAAAGCCATGCTTGAAACCGGCATCCTCCCGGATTTTATCGTGGTGGATGGCAAGGAAGGCGGCACCGGCGCGGCTCCCGTGGAGTTCACCGACCATATCGGCGTGCCGCTGCGTGAAGGCCTGTTGTTTGTGCACAACACGCTGGTGGGCCTGAACCTGCGCGACAAGATCAAGCTTGGCGCCAGCGGCAAGATCGTCAGTGCGTTCGATATCGCCAGCGTGCTGGCCATCGGCGCCGATTGGGCCAACTCGGCGCGCGGTTTCATGTTTGCTATCGGCTGCATTCAGTCGCAAAGCTGCCACACCAACAAATGCCCGACGGGGGTCGCGACTCAAGACCCACTGCGTCAGCGCGCGCTGGTGGTGCCGGACAAAGCCCAGCGCGTGTTCAACTTCCACCGCAACACCCTCAAGGCGTTGGCGGAGATGCTCGCCGCCGCGGGCCTGGATCACCCGTCGCAGTTGTCGGCCAAGCATCTGGTGCGGCGCATGTCGGCAACCGAAATCAAGCTGTTCTCGCAACTGCATGTATTCCTCAAGCCCGGCGAATTGCTCACCGGTGAGGTGAACGGTGAGTTCTATTCGCGCATGTGGCAGATGGCGCGCGCGGACAGTTTTGAGCCGAACGCAGAGGTGGCGGCCTGACACTCAACCTTCAGCCCGCCCGACCTGGGCGGGCTGTAGAGACATCCGGTAATACCCAGCCTTTGCAATTGCTTACAAATACCGCCAACCTGCGCCCGCCCCACGCACGGCGTGCGTCAATGCCTACGCCTGCGTGTCTTAAATGCACCCTTCGCTCAAGAGCCCGCTGCCATGCTTAACGGACGCGACCCGCGCATCGACTTTTTTCGGGGCCTGGCGTTGATCTTCATTTTCTGGGATCACGTCCCCCACAATCCCCTTGGCCAGATAACCCTGCGCAACGTCGGCTTCAGCGACGCGGCGGAAATCTTTGTGTTCCTGGCGGGTTTCGCCTCGGTGCTGGCTTACGGCAAAGTCATGCAGCGCGAAGGCTACCTGATGGCCTGCCTGAAAATCCTGCGGCGCACCTGGGTGCTGTACGTGGTGCACATCTTTTTGCTGGCGGTGCTGATGGGCATCGTGTTTTTCGCCAACAGCCACGTCGAGACCCGTGACCTGGTGCAAGAGATGGGCATGACCCACTTCATCAGCGACCCACAACGCGCGTTGCTCGATGAGCTGCTGTTGCGCTTCAAGCCCAACTTGATGGACCCCCTGCCGCTTTACATCGTGCTGCTCGGCAGTCTGCCGCTGGTGCTGCCGTTTATGCTGCGCAGACCGTGGGCGGTGGTGGCGGTGTCGCTGACCGTGTACTTGCTGGCGCCATGGATGGGTTGGAACTTGCGGGCCATTGCCGATGGCGTGTGGTACTTCAACCCGGTGACCTGGCAGTTGCTGTTTGTGCTGGGTGGCGCGGCGGCGATTCGCAGCCAGCAACCCAAAGCCGTCGAAACCCGCGCCTTGCCACGCCAGCCACTGTTCATGGCGGCGGCGGTGTATGTCGTGGTTGCCGGCGTCCTGACCCTGTCGTGGCGCTGGCCGCAGATTCATGACGCAGTGATGCCGGTGTGGATCAGCGAGTGGATCTACCCGATCAGCAAGACTGACCTGTCGCCCTTGCGCCTGTTGCATTTTCTCGCCCTCGCCTACGTCACCGCCAAGCTGCTGCCAACGGCGGGCTGGACGCAAAACCCGGTGGCCGCGCAGGTGTGCCGCATGGGGCGTTTCTCTTTGGAAGTGTTTTGCCTGGGTGTGGTGCTCGCGCCGTTGGCGGACATGCTCAACGCCATGGCAGGCGATACAGTGCCGGTGCAACTGCTGACCGCGTTGGCCGGGGTGTTGTTGATGGCCGCGCTGGGCGCCTGGCTTGAGTTGAATAAACGCTTGAGTCAGCCCCGTGCTACATAGCTAGCGCCCACTGCGGGTGGGCGAATGCTTCCATCTCCTTTTACGTCTCACAGTGAAAGGAAGCGGCTCATGCCCACCCATCAACTCACCAACGGCCTGTCCGGCCACTTGCAGTCCAGCGAATCCTGGGGCCAGCAACAGGCCCTGGAACTGCTGCGCCAGGTTATGGCGCAGTCACTGAAGAGCCTGACGCTGGCGCAGCAGCGCGATTACGTCAGGCTGCAACGCGAGGCGCACGCCGCGCTCAAGGCGGTAGAGGCCGAAAACACCCTCCAGAGAGAGCGGTTCAAAGCCAGCGGCATTGCCACACTGAGCGCCAAGCTCGGCGGCCTCGACCCTGAAAAGGCCTTCCTGCACACCCGCTACCTGGAAAAACTCGAACCCCCGTTGCCCTGGGAGCCCCGCAGCAGCAGCGCTGTTGGCGGTTTGGGCGCCGCGAAGCGCTTTCGCCGGGCCGTGGACGAATGGCAGTACCGTGCCCACCTGTCGAGCCTCTCGTTATGGGACGCGGCCTGCCTGAATTTCGACTTCGGCACCGGCACCCCTCAAGGCTCGGGTCATAGCTATGTCAACGCGTCCTACCTGACGGGCGTGGATGAAAAAAAGCTGACTGTCAGCCAATTCATCGCCATTTGCCGCGAATTGAACCTGGGCGAAAAACTGCAGGCGGATTTGACAGAAACCCTGGGCCCAGGCGGCACGCTGCAGGGCTTGATCGAGGCCAGCGCGCGCGCCAACTTACGGTTTGAAGCAATAGAAGCCTATCGCAACCGTGCCAGCAGTGACCTGACACTGGCCCTGTACGAAACGCTGGTAGCGGCCATCGATGGCAGCAGCTCGTTGCCGTTCGATACATTGAGCATGGACCTCGACAGCACTCTGCTGCCGGCCGTGCCTTTTGTGGATACCTCCGGCAAGCGCATTCCAGTGCCCCTGCTGCTGATTAATGTCGGCAGCCTCGGGGTGGTTTCGTACTTCCCGTTCCGCCCCAGTGGCGCCCTGCGGTATCACATCGATGCCAAGACCGCCGGCGCGCATTTTCTCGCTGACCTCAAGGCCAGCCATCGCGACGGTAACCTCGGCTGGTTCTCACGCCAACTGCCGTTCACCGACATCCATCAGTTCAATGACCTGTTACGCAGTGAGCCACGCCCGCCAGGCCTGAGCGTTGCGGCGAGCTTTCTTTATGAGTCGTTTCACAGGTTATTTCCTGAGCAAACGCTGGACCACGTGAGGTTTGTCGCTGACCCCAAACAGGGCCGCCCGATGAGCCTGGTGCAAGCCCTTGCCTTTCGTCATATCCAGCAATATCAGGCCAACCTCGGCCTACTCGCGACCCGACGCTCGGAGCGCGACCTGCAGGGTGTGATCGACGGCGCGGCAGCGATTGCCAGCGAAATCATGGCGCTGTTGCTGACCCCGGTACCCGGTGGCGTCAGCGGCCTGAACCGACTGATGCAAGTAGTGGTGTTCGGCAACCTGACCTACAGCCTGATCATTGGCATCAACGAAGCTGCCAAGGGCCAGGCGAATGATTTTGCCGCAGCCATGGCAGACGCAGCGGACCTGGCAGTGAACGGCTTGTTGATCTCCACCGCCGGCCGTGTGCATCGCCAACGCATGGAAAACTTGCTGCAGCGCCTGGGTGGCCCGCGCAAAGTCACCCACAGCGACGGTACTCACACATTGTGGAAGCCGGACCTGCGCCCTTACGCGATAGCGGACCAACGCCTGCTCGATGGCCAGGTACCGAATGCCCAAGGCATTTATTTGATAGACGGCCAACAATACGTGCAGGTGCAACAGGGCGAACAGCGAAGCGTGGCGCAACTTGATCCCGCCGCAAAAACGCCGGGCTTCGTACTCAAGCACCCGAACGAAAAAGGCGTTGCCGTCCCGATTGTTTTCGACCCGAAAGTACAGGCCTGGGTCCTCGACCTGCACGGTGCCGGCCAGCTTTCGGACAGCCAACTGGTTGCTCAAATGCTGCCCAATGGCGAGTCCGCAGCGTCGCCCGCGCAGATCCGCACACTGTTACGCACCACCACTACCCCCCGTGAAACCCTGGACAAAATCTGGGCGGGTGAGCTGCCGCCAGTCAACCTGGTGGAAGCGGTGAGGCGCCTGCAAGTCGACCGGGTGATCGAGCAGTTGAGCACAGGCTTTCACCGTCGCGGCAACATGCCGGCGCATGCCGATGGCGCCGTCCTCTGCCTGCTGACACAGCTGCCCACCTGGCCAGCCGAGGCGGTTATCCACGTGCACGATCAGCAAGGTCTGCGGGTAGAAAGCTACGCAGCCAAGGATGCTGCCCGGCATGCCATCAACCTTAAACGCATGGACAACGGCACTTACCTCTCCCTCGACGGCGCAGAGACCGATGTGGTCTCCCTGGAATCCATGTTCGAGTTGATTATCCGCCAGCAGCCGGCCACCTCCACCTTGGGCAAAGAAGGTACCCAACACCTCACTGAAGCCCAGCGTATTGCGCGGCTGCGCTTGCAGATCAGCGCATTGGCAAGCGCGCAGCGTATCGCGCTGTTCAGCGCCATGACGCGTTACGCCGGGCAGGCGCAACATCAAGTGCCAGGCGACGTCGCAGCGCGCGCGTTTCTGCCGATCATGGCAGGGCCCACGGGCATGGAGGTCACACCGCTGCTGGCCAAACTGCACACGCTGTTTGCGCCGTTGAGCCCTGCGAACCTGCAGCAATTGCTGGCGCAAACACCCCTGAGCCCTGCACAGCAAAGCACCTTTTTGAGCGACGGTAGCCTACCCGCCAACGTTCGCGAACACATTGAACAGCATCGCACCGCCTTACGGATTGATGCCGCGATTGACGGCCTTTATCACCCACGCACGTTCAACCCGGATGCCGATCTGTGGGCCAGGGAGTTCGCGGGCAACCTGCTGCTCAAGCACTGCAAGCGCGATTTCGTGGTCACTGAAATGGCCGACGGCGTGGCACGCAACCGCTATAAAAACAGCGGGCCGGATGACACCACCGTCGAACTGCTGCATTACGGCGAAGGTCGCTACGAGGCGTACGACATGCGCAATGGCGGTACGATTCCAGTGACACCGGCCGTCGACAGTTTTTACCTCGCCATAGGCTCAGTGTTGCAACCTGGGGAGCGCACCCTGCTGGGAATGAGTTCTGCGGCTGACGCCCTGGGTTTGCGCACCACGCTGGGCGACTTGATGAGCGAACGTCGCAGCCCCGCAGGCCTGGTCAGCTTGCTCGATTACTCGCTGGGTCAGTACCAGAAGCAGAACGTGCTGCCAAAGGACCTGCAACCCAACCCCGAAGGGCTATATGACTGGGACGGCGATCAATTACTGGGCTTATACGGCTCGTTTTACCCGGTAATGTTCGATCAGAAGGTGCGCAAGTGGCGGCTAAAGCATCCAGACAAAGTCGGTGTCGACACCCCGCGCCTGGAGCACAATCGCCACGGCGCCTGGCGTCTGGAAAGCGAACGACCGCAGACGTGGGACGACCATCATTTGTTCTCGCGCCTGGGCACCGATTTCAACGTCGATGAGCGCACCAGCGCGCGCATCCTCTCGCTCACCGATACCCCGGCCCGCGCCTTGCGCGAAGTCCATTACGCTGGCCTGCCCCCGCCGCCGCTGTTAAAGGACAGCACTAAACGGTTCGGCATCGAAGCGCAAATCCTGCATTTCATCAAGGCCATGAGCACCTATTCGGCGACGCCCTTTGCCAGGCCTGCCCTGCAATTGCAGCTGGCGTACTCACTCCCACACTGGCCGCCCAGCCACGTGGTGGAAATCCACGATGCCGACGGTCGCATCATCGCCCACGCCCCTGCGGCCAACGCAAGTGCCAGCGAGAAAATCCGCCTGTCAGAAGCGCAAAGTCGAAGTGCGGAGCCGCTGATGAACCTGGTGCGCGACGACACGTTGACCAAGGCGCTGCTGGGCGAGCTGCCGGAAAGCTTGCAGGAGCGCCTGTTCAAACTGGCGAAAAAAATCGCCGAGCACGCCCACCGTGAACGCACCCAGCTGTTCGAAGCGTTTTACGCCCAGAGCGAGCGCCCCGGCAACGGTTTGCACACGCGCTTGCGCCAGCATTACCCGCAACTGCCAGGGAGTGCGCTGCAGGCGCTTCTCGACCACGCCACGCCCAAGGAACTCAAGCGACTCAACGAGCATGACGTGGTACCACTGCGCCTTGCCGAGCAGGCCAGGTTGACCGCCAACGATGTACGCCTCAACCGCGCCTTTGAAGGCGTGTACCTGACAAGCCTGCAAAACCCCGACAGCGAAAAAATCATGCTGTACGCACTCGCCCAGCTCCCCGGTTGGCCCGCCGACGTACGCCTGGATATCCATAAACGCGGCCCAGACGGGCCAGTGCTCGAAAGCGCCGGCCACCTGGCGGGCACTGAGCACAAAAGCCTCGTACGGGTCGATGGGCGCTATCAGGCCTATGACGACAAAGGCGTGTTGATCGGCCAACCGAGCACCGCCACCACCGACCTACTCACGGCTATCTGGCAGGTATTGAGCGACGAACAGCGCACCGCACTGGGCCTGGATGACAGCGGCGACGTAACAGCGCTGCGCAACTCGATTGCCGAGCTGGCGCTCAAACAGCGCGTCGCCATTAAAGCCTTGCTGGGCATCCCGCACATTCCGTACTGGCTGCAACCGCCGATGCGCGTCGACAGCTCGTTTATTGCCTATCCGTTTAGCATGCCGGGCTGGTGGCCATTCAGCAGGACTCCTCCTGTGGATCTGGTGAGCAAGGTTCAAGAGCTTTACCCCAGTTTCAGCAGGGCGGATGCCAATAACTTGCTCGAATCACTGGGCGAAACCCAACAGCAAAAGCTGCAACAACTGGCGGAACGCAAGGCTGAATACGACGCGCTGGTCTTCGGTCTGACGCGCTGGTCGGAAGCGGAATACGCCCAGGACATCAATGACCCGTGGGGAATGAACCTGGCCCGGCGGCGCGTGACGGCGCAGCAAATTTGCAGTGCCTGGCGCCATGAGACACGGCGCCCATACGACGGTCTGCATTTCGATACCCACAGCCTGGTGCTTCGACTCAATGGCAACGGCCTGCCGGATGCGGACTTCATCCTCGGTACCCGAGGCTTCGAACACATTGAATACCTGGCAATTTCCGGGGACAGCTTTCCGGCGACGGGAGAGGCCTTCCTGAGCAAGTTTGCCAACCTCAAGACGCTGAAGCTCGACTGCATGCTTACCCAACTGCCCGGCAGCATTACTGATATGGCACGACTGGAGCGACTGGATCTGAGCGACAACAACATTACCCTCACCGATGAATCCCGCCAGCGCTTGGCGGGCCTCACGCTGCTGCAAGAGTTGAACCTGGACGGCAACCCACTGGGCCTGACCCCGGACGTATCGGGCATGAGGCGTCTGCGTGACCTGCACCTGCGCCAGACCGACATCGACACCTGGCCTATCGGCGCAGAAAGGCTGACCCGCTTGCGCAGTCTGCTGCTGCAGGAAAACCAGCTCACCACGGTGCCGCAAATACTGTTCACCGATGCCGACATGCAAGCGACGAACCGCGTTACCGTTCTGCACGACAATCCACTGGACGAGGCAACCTTGCAGCAGCTTACGGAGTACCGACACCGCACGGGCATGTTGCTGGGCGGCGCGATGCCGGGCGCCCTGCACATTCCCGCGGCCTACAATGACTTAAATGACTGGCTGGACGGCGTCCCCATAGCAGACCGAGTGGAACGCAGGGCCTTGTGGGATCAACTGAAACAGCATGAGGGCGCCAGTCCTGATGACGCTTTCCGTGTGCTGCGTGACCTGACCCAGACGCTGGCCTACAAAACCAGCGAACCCTCGAGGAAAGCCCTGACGACGAGAGTCTGGCGGGTGCTGATGGCGATGGGTGAGTCCACTGATTTGCGTGAGCGCATTTACCTGAATACCTACGTGGCAGGCACCTGTGGTGATGGGGCGCTGTTGGTGTTCATGAATATGGAGATCGAGTGCAAGATTCATAAAGCGCGGTCTCAGCCAGGCAGCCTGCAAGCCACGGAGCAACTGCTGAGGCTGGCTCGCGGCGTGTTTTACCTGCGCGCACTGGATCAGTTGGCCGAAGACTTCCTGCAAGACGAACGCATCGAGGGCAATGACCCTGATGATGCAGAGGTCAAACTCTACCTGCGAACCCAGTTGACCCAAGAGTGGGACTTGCCACTTGAGCCGCTCGGTATGTTGTATTCGGTCGAAGGCATGATCGACAGTGCAGACGTCGACAAAATCAACGACCAACTCACGGTCAAGAGGAATGAAAGGGAGTTCCAGGCGTCACTGCTCAAGGAAGAATTCTGGATCGACTACCTGGCCCAGAACTTCCCCGAACCTTTTTCTACCATCCAGGACGTCACGCGCTACAAGGAAGAAAAATTGAAGAGTGAGGTGCCGGACACACGCTCCGACACCTATCTGGAAAGGCGCCAATCATTGATCGACTTGCAAGAGGCCGAACGCCTTCGACTGGTGACCCAGTTGACCGTGGCAGCGCAAAGGTCGGTCAAGTGGGTCGACGACTAGTCGCTCAAGCCGAGCGTGGAACGCTTTCACCCCTCGGTTGCAACTTGAACACGTAGAACAACACGGTCAGCAATACCAGAAACGCCGGCCCCACATACAACGCCACACGGGTGTCCGGAAAGTAGGCCATCAGGCCCACCACCAGCACCAAAAAGGCCAGCGCCAGGTACGAACTTACCGGGTACAGCCACATGCGGTACTTGAGCCCCGCCTGCTCGGCAGGGCTCAAGCCGCGGCGGAATTTAAGCTGGGCCAGCAGGATCATCAGCCAGGTCCAGATCGCGCCGAAGGTCGCGATGGAGGTCACCCAAACGAACACCTGATCCGGCACCAGATAGTTGAGCAATACGCCCAGCAACAAGGCAAAAATCGACAACAGCAGCGCTTTGCGTGGCACGCCGTTTTTAGACGTGGTGCCAAACGTGGCCGGGGCCTGACCGTTCTGCGCCAGGCTGTAGAGCATGCGCCCGGTGCTGAAAATACCGCCGTTGCAAGAGGACAACGCGGCGGTGATCACCACAAAGTTGATGATACCGGCGGCGGTCTTGATACCCAGGCGCTCGAAGGTCATCACAAACGGGCTGCCCTGAGTGCCGATTTCATTCCACGGGTAGATCGACAGAATCACAAACAACGCGCCGACGTAGAACAGCAGAATGCGCCAGAACACCGAGCCGATGGCGCTGGGGATGGTCTTCTGCGGGTTTTTCGCTTCACCTGCGGTCAGGCCGATCATCTCCACGCCGAGGTAGGCGAACATCACCATTTGCAGGGACATCAGCACGCCTTGCACGCCATTGGGCATGAAGCCGCCATGGGCCCACAGGTTGGAAATACCCAGCGCCACGCCGTCATTGCCAAAGCCGAACGCGATGATGCCGACGCCGCCGATGACCATCGCAATGATCGTGACGATCTTGATCAAAGCGAACCAGAATTCGAACTCACCGAAGGCTTTTACCGCAATGAGGTTGATGGTGCCCATGCTGATCAGCGCCGCCAGGGCCCAGATCCAGCGTGGCGTGTCGGGGAACCACACGCCCATGTACACGGCCACGGCGGTGATCTCCGCGACGCAGGTCACCAGCCACAGGAACCAGTAGTTCCAGCCGGTGAGAAAGCCCGCCAGCGGGCCGAGGTAATCCTGGGCATATCGGCTGAACGAACCGGCGACGGGGTTGTGCACCGCCATCTCGCCGAGGGCGCGCATGATGACCAGAATGGCCAGGCCGCCGATGATGTACGACAGCATGATCGCCGGGCCGGCCATTTCGATGGCCTTGGCTGAACCCAGGAACAGGCCGACGCCGATACAGGCGCCAAGCGCCATCAAACGAATATGCCGCTCGCCAAGTTCGCGTTTGAGCGGGCCGCCTTGAACAGTGTCCTCGTGGGACGTGGAGTTGCCAACGGGCATGGGGTACCACCTTATTGTTGGAGTAACTGCTTTTTATAGGCACTGCCTCGTGAGCAGCGCAGCGAAACGCCGGTGAGTATTCCAGACTATCCCGGCAGCGTCATGCCTTGTCTCAGGGCTCTGGTGCAAGGCTTTCAGCACGCAGCGAGAAAGGCCATGGCCAATACGGAAAGGTCGCAATGCCGCCGAGAGCCCCCAGGGGCAGGATAAAGCGAGCGATTGTCAGCCAGATAATCACCCGCACCGGAATCTCATGGATGACTCACCCGAACACCTTCAACGATGCACCTGCACCCGACCCGCAAACCACCCTCGACCAGGGCCGTGAGCAACGCCGGGACGGCGACCGGCAGATGATCCAGGCGCTGATCGAGCACCTCGAAAACCGCTGGGACACGCCCACCGACCTGCTGGACATTGCACCTGCGTGCTCTCTGCACTGCTGGCTGCAACTCTACTTCCAGGCGCTCGACCGACCGCGTTTACTGAGCTGGGCCGAACGCCAACCGGTGCAGTTGGCCGACATGACCCTGCGCAAAGGCGCGCTGTACGCCAAAGACGCGACCACGCCGAGCGTCAGCCTCGATGACGACAGCGGCTGGCGGCGCCTTGCACCGCCGATTTTGGCCATCGCCCAGGTCATCGACCCGGACGCCATCGGGTTGCCCTGCCCGACACTCGAGGCTGCACAGCTGCCGCAGCAATTGAGCGCCCGCCACGTATTGCGGTTCTACGGCTACCCGCAACCGCAAAACCGCGTGCAGGGTGGCGCCGTGATCGAGGAAATGCAGCGTCTTCAGTCGTTCTGCGGCAGCGAACGCCCTTGCCCTTTGGCCACCGCGTTCGAGCAATCGAACAGCGACCTGCACAGCCTGGCCGAGCATTTGCTGGATCAGCTCACGGCGGCGGATTTGACAGAAACCGCCTTTACCCCGCTCGCCTTGCACGCGACACGGCAGGCGTTCACCTCACAATCGTTTTGCGCGAATACGCTAAACACCGCAGCGGGCTTGCTCAAAGCGATCACCCTGAACCCGCTGTTCATGGCCCTGGAACACACCGCTGAGCTGAACCCCGACAGCTATGAATTCGACCCGGTTACCCACACCATCAGCGGTACCGGCCCGACCCAGCGACGTGTCGATATCAGCCATGACCAGCTGGCGGACACGGCCCTTAACGAACAGCTTGAACGCCTGAAAAACAGTGCCCGTCGCCTGAACCTGCGCATCCCTGTGGACGCCCGATTCAGCCTGGCGCAATGGCTTGAGCTGTATGCCTTCGACGTGCCGCAAACCCATGACGCCGTGTGGGACCTGATTGAACACCTACGCGCCCGTCAACCCGCGCCCATCCCGCCTGCCTGCGACCTGGCCAACGCCGATATCGCCCTGATGCACCTGCGCCAACAACTGGCCGGCGCCCATGATCGCGACACGCTGTCGACCACGCTGGGCGGCCTGATCGCCGAGGAGACGCGCGCACCAATAACCGCCAGCCACCCGGTCACAGTGAGCGACCCCGCGCTCAGCCACCCGGCCCTCACACCTTTGGCGCCGCGCAAGCAGGCTGACCTCAAACACGCGCTGGCGCGCTACCACCTCGACCTTCCGCTGGATGAGTACGCTGCGCAAGAAACCCGGCACCGGCTGGAAACCCACTCGCCCCTGTCCCCCAGGTTCGGCAACTACTGGAGCGCCCTGGGCATGCCCCAATCGGGCGCTTTGACCCTTTCAGCCGAACAACGCGCCAGGGTTATACAGATCAGTACGGATTTCCTCCCCAGGCCCAACAAAGGCCTGCTCGATCTGTTAGGCGCCGGGCTGTTGACGAAGCCGACCAGCCCGGCCCAGGCCGATGAACAACTGCACGCGGTGCTGGCGAGCCCCACCGCACAAAAGCTGGCAGACCAGTTGATCGTCGCCGTGCAGTGGTACGGCCGCGCGCCGGATCAAACCACCACCCGCGCGAGCCGTGACGCGCTGGTGTTGGCTGCGCTGATCCTCGACCTTGATCCGCAGGCCGGCCAAACCCGCTACCGGGTGGCTGGCCTCGACCTCAATCACCGCGACTACTGGGGCTGGTCCTACACACAACTGCGCACCGCCATCGAGCTGCACCTGATCGACACTGGCGCCGCTACTGCCGAAACCACCGCCCTGGTCGCGCACATTCTGTTGGCCGGCATCGCCCCGGAATGTCTGGTGCAGGACATTCCCGACTCGCTCTACTTCATGAGTTCCCATGCCTGGATGCTCTTCAAGCAGGGCGTGATGCTCGCCGAAGCGCTTGCGGTGGGTTCATCCAGGCATCTCACGTTCAGCGACGTGATGACCCTGGCCACCCACACCTCAGACGCGGATGCGCACACACAATGGCGCGAACATTACGCCACCGGCAGCCTTATCGACTGGGCGGTTGCCAGCGGCGAACTGCAACCCGCCGCGCAAGATCAAGCCTATCGCCTGGATGAAATCGAAGCGGTCAAAACAACCCTGGCCACCCGTATCAATAGCCTGCGAGAAGCTTCGACACTCTTCACCACCCCGCTCACCACACGCCGAAGCCTTGCCCTGAAGGATCTTCAACGCGTGTTCCCCGGCAGCCGCTGGCTGACATTCGCGGGCCTGCAGTGGGGCGCGGGGCCACAGCGGGTGCCTTCCCATCAATCCCTGCCGTTTGCCAACCTGCAATCGCTGGTGGACCTGCACATGAGCGGGCGCCTGCAACCTTTCGCCGAACAATGGCGCACCTCCTGGGTGGACTTCAACCTGGCGCAGATGAAGCCACATTTCGCCAAACTCTTGGACATCAACCGGTTGTTCGAAACCCTCTCCGAAACCCGCATACAACAACTCAAAGAGGCCTATACCTGCATCATTCAATACCTGCTGTCGCAGCTTCCAGTGGCTGATCGCTCGAACCTGCAAGAAGGTGAGGTGCAACTGTTGGTGGTGCGCCAGCCGTCGAAAAAACCGCTGCTCGAACAATCGCGGCAAGAAAAAATGGCCCGAACCGGCCGGTTCGGCTTCATCCTGCGCTGCGAGGTTTTCCACAACGTTCACTACTACGAAGTGTTTGCGCTGCGTAACCAGGTGTTCAAAAACAGCCGTTTGCCGGCCGCACTCACAGTGGGAGGCGAACCGTTAAAAGTCACCACCGGTACCCCTCACAGCCCCCAGCCCACCAGCCAGCTGTACTTGGGCACCTCGCTTCCCATTGACGAACACGCCTACCTCAAAGGCAGTGCGCCACGGCTTGACCAGCATTCAACGGTGATCGTGGACAAGGTGTGGCAGTTCGAGCCGGCCCCACCGCTCGCCTCGCCACTGAGCTTCGACTCTCCCAGAAGCCGCAACCTGGCCCGCACCATCGTCGACCGGCATTTTTTCCTCGACATCGACCCCCTGCTGGCAGAGGCCAAGGGCTCAACATTGCTGGAGGAGCGGGAGAAAAACGCCGAAGCCTTGTACCAGGCGCTCCTGAACCTTATCCCGTTCTGGTCTTGCGGCAAGGACCTGGCCTCCGGCGACGCCCGGCGTCAGCTGAATGGCGCCTGGGGGTGCTTCCTCGACACGATTGGCATGTTTGTACCCACCAAGGGCCTGCTGATTGGCGGCCTGAGCCACCTGAAAAATGTTGCCCCCACGTATGTAAAACTCCTGCAACTGAGCAAACTCAGCGCGCGCTACCTGAACGGTACGCTCAACCCCCTGGAGTTCGTGCCAACGCTGGTGCGCCTTACCCGGTTTGGCCTTGTCCACCTGAACCAGTCCGGCCGATACGCATTGAGCCAAGCCCTGCGCAGCGCCCGGCACACCCTCGCACCGGGCAGCACCGTCGCCTATAACCGGCTGCAAAACAGGGCAGATGTGGGCCAAGCCACCCTGACGCGGGCCGACGGTTTAACGGATGTGCTGGTCATCAACCGCCTCAGCGCATGGCACGCTTTCGACCCGATCAGCGCCAGGCCCTACGGGCCTGCACTGATCAACTTTCGACTCGAGCACGCCATTGAAGTCACCCCGTTCAGTACGGCAGATGGCTACAAAGCCCTGGTCGCGGAACCGCTTTTCGACACGCCGCCGCTGATCATTCAACGCTCCAACGCCACCGACCTGGTGGGGCAGGAGCGCGTTTGGCGCCTGCGCCATGGCAGCCGCGATCATCTGGACGAGCTGAATTCCCCGGCATTTTTTGGGCTCACCGACGGATTCGAGGCCACGTGCCCTCCCCGCAGGCCCAAACGCAGTCCGATCCCGCTGATCTGCTTCATCAAAAAAATTCACGTACACCATCATTCAATCGAGAAGCGCCGCGTTCAGGCGCTGGAGCACATCCGGTTGATTCCCGCCTCGCTGCAACCCGCGGGCAAGCGCAAACTGGTGGTCAACCGCTGCGTGTACGAGGTGTCCCCTTACGGCATGCAGTTCAGACTGATCGCGCAGCCCCAGCAGCCACCGCTGCGCTACAAACCCGTGGCCACCGGCAAGGCCCTCGACGAGCCCGAATTTGGCTTGCCCAACCTCCAACGCGACAACGTGTTGGAGAATCAAAGTATCGCTGTGAAACTTAACGGGATCGTTGAGGGCATTGATGACGAGCGCACACTGCGGGGGCTGCTGGTCGACCTCACGGCACCGAGCGTTGCCGTGGGGCAGCACTTGGTGGTCGAGGCCGACGTGGGGGTTTTTTATAGAGCCATGGGGGCTCCCGGGGTATTGGAGGACATGCAATTGCACCTGCTGGACTTCAGCAAGGGCGGTGATCACCAGGATTTGATCAATGGCTACGCCGAGCTGAAAAACCGGTTCCTGCAGGCTGGCGGATTTATTGGCGACCAACCGCTGGTGGCACTGCCGACCCTGGAAACGCTGTACGGGCAATTGGCCCGTCGCGGTTTTTCCGAGGAGACGGTGGCGATGATGCGCGTCAAGGGCAACATGCTGAGCACACTCAAACAACGGGAGCTGTTGCTTCATGCCTCCTCGCAGGGACGATGCCTGGACATCCAGGTCGTCTCCCACCCCATCAGGGTTGAGTACTGGGGGCCCAATACCACCGTCCCCACCACCAGCACCAGCCAACTCAATAAATACCTGGCCGAACGCGCGAACGTCAGCACCCTGGCACGTCTGGACAGAACCGGGATAGGCTCGGCCAATATCACAGGGGCCACGCGCAACGAGGTGCTTCGCATGCAGGTCGCCAGGCCCGTGGTGATGTGGGAATACAGCATGATCGACCGCCCCAACTACACCGAGGTTATTCTCAGAACCGGGGCCGGCAATTGCGACCAACTGGCCCATGTGGCACGTGAGCACGTGCATGCCAACGACGGTGCCGCGCAGCTATGGGGCACGCGCCCGCCGGCCCATTCGTTCGCGCTGGTGGGCACGCCGCCGCCAGGCGTCCACCACACGGCGGACTTCAGCGAGGCGCACTGGTCGGGCTTGTGGATTTGCGATCCATGGGCATCGATTGTGTGCCCGGCGAAAGACTATATGACGCAGCTGATTGCCAGGATGGAGCTGTGGCATTCGCAAAAACTGACGGTGTTATTTCACGACGGGACTCAATACCGGTGGGGGCCAGCTAACGATCCGATTTGGTTGGGGTTGTTGAAAAACAGCATTAAATATGCGCGGCGTGAGTAGATGATCACGTTTTATCGGGGGTAAAGCGGCAACTTACGCAGTCATAAAAAAAGGCGCTAAACATGTATAACTTCAGTTCGATTATCGGTTCTTTACCCCAATAAAACCCGCCACCCATACCCATATTTCAAACTTATTAAGCTCCCGTTACTTGCTTAAGCTGCCGGTTCATTCATTGCACCAGGCAACTCTCATGTCAGTGGTTAATACTGCTACGCCCGCGGCGTCATCCGACGACAACGGCGTACATTTCGAGCTTATTTCCAACGCCCTGCCTACCTGGACCAAACAGGCCTCGCCCAAGCGCTTGAAGGCCTTGGGTGAGGCCCCAAAAAGCATCGCCGACTGGTACCGAATTCGCTCGCCCGAGCAGCCGTTATTAAAAGCAGCGGTGGCCAAACACTGGGAAACACAAAATGCCGTCGATAAGCAACTTAACAAGCTGCAAGACATCGAAACCTTCGCCGAACCGCTACTTAAAAAAGCGCTTAAAGAACACTACGGCGTGGAAGAAGATGTCCGTAATACTTACCTCAAACTGTATATTCCCACCGGCACGCCTCTGGGCGGCGTGACCAGCAGGAGCGTCTCATTGTTGCAGGCGGCCCTGCATAACTTTGCCGCAGGGGATACTTTCACCAACGATTCCGTATTTACCACCCGCCCCGACGCCCAGGGCCGCTTCGACGTCAAACACATCAAACACCGGATCACCGTCGGGCAATTCAAGACGCTGGTACGCACGCTGGATATCGGCGCCCTCTACAGCCAACATCTTGAAGAACAGCTGGGGCTCAAGCAGCCGGTGGTCGCCGGGGTTTTACGCGCCAGGGTCATCCTCAGCCAGCAAGCTGGCTTGCGCGCCGCGATCCATAGCGCATTGCTGATGGGGCATATCGATCAGGCCATGCACGCCCTGCTGCCCGGCCTGATTGAGGGCCGCGCCGACCTCACCCTCAACGGTTTGCCGGTGCGTTGCCACGACCTGGTGATGATGGACACCGTGCTCACCGGCATCGTGTTGATCGCCCCCGACCTTTTACGCAGCTGCGAGTCGGCGCCCCTGGTGGTCTACATACCCGATGACCCGGAACACCCACTCAAGCAATACCCCGATACGCGGGCGTTCGTGCAGGAACTCACCCGCCAACTTCGCCAACCCGACTATCAACGCTTCTTCTGTCGTTTCGTGCCTCAGGCCAGCCGGGGGGTATTTCTGACAGCGCTGCAAGATCGCCTGAGCAGGGTCAGTTGGCATTCCCGGCAACCGCTGGACCCACTGCCCAGCTGGCGCGCTACACCGGTCGACAAACCCGATGTGCAGCTTGGCGCCCGAGGGCTGAAACAGGGGCTCTGGAGCCACCTGTACCAGCAGCAGCTCGACAGGCTACTCAACGACAGCCGCGAGATCGCGGTGAGCACCGCCTATGCCGACCGCATGGCACGCTGGGCCTGGTGGGACAACCTTGAGAAAATCCTCTCCGACATCCTCAACGTGGCACTGCTGATCGCCACCCCACTCGTGCCGGTACTGGGCCCATTGATGCTTGCCTACAGCGCCTGGCAAATCGCCGACGACATCTTCGAGGGCCTGCTGGACTGGGCAGAGGACCGCAGCATCGAGGCCATCGAACACGCGGTGGGCGCGGCGCAAAGCCTCGTGCAATTGGGCCTGTTCGGCATCGGCTCGCAATTGGGCGAACTGGCCAAATTGAAACTGTCGGCCTTCGTCGACGGTTTGATCGCGGTGCGCTTGCCCAGTGGCAAACAAGCCCTGTGGAACCCCGACCTGACCCCGTACCGGCAAAAAGAACTGGCACCGGCGCCGACCGCCAAAGCCGACAAGGACGGTTTCCATACCGTCGCCGGCAAAAAAATCATGCGTCTGGACGCTCATCACTACGAAGTCACCAGAGACCCGGACACCGGCCAGCATCACGTGGTACATCCCGAACGGCCCGAGGCTTATCAACCCCAGGTGTACACCAACGGCGACGGCACGCTGGTGCACGAGGGCGAGCAGCCGCTGACCTGGGATACACAACGCCTGATGCAACGCCTCAGCCCGGTCACGGCCGAGCTGGCGCCTGCACAGCTGGAGCAGATTCGTAAGATCAGCGGCATCGGCACCGATGCGCTGCGGCGCATTTATGTCGAAAACACCGAACTGCCGCCGCTGCTGGACGACACCCTCGAACGGGTTGAATTGCGCCAGGACGTCGACACCCTCGTCGCGCGAGTGCGCAACGGCGAACCGACGGGCGATGCCGACAGCTGGATCGCGCAACTCCTCACCGAGCTGCCGGGATGGCCCGCCGAAAGCGCCATCGACGTCTTTGACGCCGCCGACCTGAGCGGTGAACCCATGCGCTACGGCGACACCGGCGCAGGCTTGGGGCACACCCTGCGAATCAGCCTTGAGGATGTAAACGCAGGGCGGTTGCCCGAACAGCTCGTGGCGTCTCTGAGCGAAGAAGAACTCAAAGGCCTGCTGCCCGCCGAACCGGCCGACCGGGTACAGGCCCTGCGCGATCAACTGGCCGACTACCTCAACACACAAAAAGGCGTGCTGTTCGAGCACCTGTACCGCAACGCGCAGGTCACCGACTACGCCAACGGCCAATTGCTGCAAGAGCAGGTTCCCGACCTGACTGGCACCCTGGTGCAAAGGCTGCTCAGCCACGCCCGGCCGAGTGAACGGCAGATCATGGCCGAGGAACGCCGCGTGCCGTTGCGCCTCAAGCACCTGGCCCGGGAGCTGGCGTTCGAAATCCGCGCCACCCATGCCTGCGAAGGCCTGTACACCACTGTGCCACCCAGTGCCGACACCGAACGCCTGTTGCTCAACGCGTTGCGGGTGCACAGCGATACCTTCGGCGACCTGCGCATCAGCATCCACAAAGGCACGGCCAACGGCCCGCTGCGCTGTACCGTCGGGCCCGGCGACGCGTCGATCGCCAGGGTGCTGATCCTCCAGGCCGACGGGCGCTATGCCCTCGCCGAAGCGCCTCGGCAGACCTACGACCTGTATGAGGCCCTGCTGCGCGTGCTGCCCGAAGACCGCCGCATCGCCCTCGGCTACCAAACTGCCGATGGCCGTGCGCTTGAGAAATGGCTCAGGGCCAAGCTGTTGCCACCCGCCGAACGCAGAACCGTGCTCGCACAACCGCCGACCCTGCCGGTGGCGCAACGTGAAACCCTGCTGTTATTACAACGCCCGCGCTTCAAGGCGCTGCGCCAACTGTTCAGCCCTGGCCGCTCGGTGGAAGCGCGCATCCGGCGCCTTTACCCGCGCATGACCGACAGCGAAGTACAAAGCTACGCCGCGCTGATGAGTACGCCTGAAGGGCTCGACACACTGAAGGCATTCGAGGCAGAGAAAAGAGCACTGGAGGAAGACCTGCACGAGTGGCTGCTCTCGCCCACACGCTCCTCCGTCCGCCGGCTGGCAGACGACGAGCGGCTGTTGCGAATCGATGTGAGCGCCGAGCTGCGTGAATGCTGGGAACGACAGCCGCAACACTACAGGAGCGAATATGGCGATCGACTCTTTGGCCTCAAACTTGACCTCAGTGGGCGGACCATAGAGGGCAACTTCGAGCTGTTCCCCAGGCTTCGTGCGGATTTTGGGCACGTCACCAGCCTGGATCTGACCGCCACTGATTTGCTCGATATTGACGCGGGCTTTTTGCACAACTTCCCCAACCTGTCCAGCCTGGACCTGACGGCCAACAGCTTGACCGAGCTGCCCGCGGCCTTGAGCGATATGCCTGGGCTCACCTTGCTGGGACTGTCCGATAACCCGATTCGCTGGACAGCCTCCAGCCTGACCGCGCTCAAGCACTTGCATCATTTACGCGTGCTGATCATGTCCAGTAACCCGCACCTGCTGGTACCGCCGGATATCGGCCACATGCCGGACCTGCAAGTGCTGATGCTCAACAACACCCGAATCCGCGACTGGCCGGCGGGGCTGTTCGACGTGGAGCGCCCCCTCGGCTTCGTGCTGAATATACGCAACACGTCGGTGACACGCCTGCCGGCGGTGGAACCCGGCTCCTCCCAGGCACAGGTGGTGATTCGCACCCAACTGGATCGACGCAAACTCGACTTCGACAGCGAGAACCTGATGGTCAGCCTCAGGCGTGCCCACGGTTTGGACCCTTACCGCACATACCCTGCGCGCGGCGCAACCGACAGCGTGTTCTGGCTGGAAGATCAACCGCCAGAGCAGAAGGAACACTTGCAGCTGGTATGGGATGAGCTGGAAGCCGAACACGGCTCCCAGGGGTTTTTCGAGGTGATCCGCAGCCTGCACCTGGAAGAAATCGTTTTTCAGGTACGTGAAGACGCGGACCTCTACCGGCTTAACAAAGCGCAGTTGAGCGCGAACGTGTTGCGCATGCTCAAGAACATGCACGTCGACGACGGCTTGCGCGAACGCTTGTTCACCCTGGCCTCCGCGCCGTTCACCTGCGCCGACGCCGGTGCCGAAATCTTCAATGCCATGGGTATCGAGGTACTGGTATTCGAGGCTTATCGCGATTCGACGCCGCAGAACCTGGGGCCGGCGTTGGCCCGGCTGGCGAAACAGAAATCGCGCCTGCAACAGGTCAACCTCATCGCCCAGGCGGATGTGCGCCACCGCATCACTGCCCTCGAAGACGGCGGCCTGGGCCAGCACCTGAACACCGAAGTGGTCGACGGGCTGCGCGGCGAGGTCGATGAAGTGCAGGTGTATGCCGCGTATCAAACGGCCTTGCGAGAACGCCTCGAATTGCCCTGGCTGGCCAGCCACATGGCCTACAGGACCTCGGCAGGGGTCAGCCCTGAACAGCTCGATCAAGCCTGCGCCAGCGTGCTGGCACTGGAGCAAGGCGACGGGCTGGTTGACCAGATGCTGCAGCATAATTTCTGGCGCGATTACCTGATGGAAACCCACCCGCAGGCATTTCGAGACAACCTGAGCCTGCATTCGGACGCCACCAGCGGTGTCGACGATTTGCGCTATGCGCAGAAGGATTGGGCGCTGGATCAAAAAAAACCGGCGGACCAAAGAGACGCGCAGGTCAGCCAGCAGCTGTTTCAACAATTGGCACTGCTGGCTGACAAAATGGGCGTGCCTCATAGCGTAGTGCTGACGGGCGAGGAGATGAGTGACGCGACTTATCTGCGCCTACTCGGCGACAGCGTGCGCGACGAGGGAGAGCTGGCGCGGCGTTTGACCCGTGAGGTGTTAAGCCGGTTGGCCTGACCGCCGACCGGGTTTTACCGGCGTGCAGTGTGCCGACGAAGTCGCCGGGCAAGATCAGCGGGGCTTACTTGACGGGTTGATCACAATTTCCCTCGCAGCCCGCCCCCCAGCGACTACGCTTGATCCAAGCCCGATCAATCTGCGTGAAGGGATCAATCGACTATGGGCGCACGGTGGCAAACCGAATCGACAGAGGCTGCGAAACTACAAGGCAGTTCGGACCCAGCGCCTTTACCCAAAAATAAACCCAAGCGCCGCTATTGGCGGCGACTGTTTTGGCTGATCGTGCTGATGGGGCTGGTTGCCCTGGGTTTTGCCGCCGCCAAGGAAATGCGCACCTCGCGCCTGCAAGCCCGGGAACTCAGCCGTCTGGCCCACGACCTCACCTACCAGGTCAAACCCGGCGCCAGCGACGCCATGGTCTACCCCGGCGCCGGGCCTTTTGATCGCCGCCTGGGCTACAGCGACCTCGGCACCTTCCTGCCGCGCCTGCTCAAGCGCGGGTATGTGATCGACGCTCAGGCGCGGTTCTCGCCCGCGCTGATGGATTACGCAGGTAAAGGCCTGTTCGTGCCTTACGCAGAGAAAATCCAGGCCGGGCTGTCGATCACTGACTGCCGCGCGGTGCCGCTGTATCAGTACAACTACCCGCAACAGCTGTATTCAAGCTTCGACGCGATTCCGCCGCTGGTGGTCAGCAGCCTGTTGTTTATCGAAAACCGCAACCTGCTTGACCCCGCGCAACCGCAGGCCAACCCCGCCGTGGATTGGCCGCGCTTTGCCAAGGCGGCGTGGTCGCAGGTCGCCAAGCTGCTCCACCTGCCGGGCCAGAGTGCCGGTGGCAGCACCCTGGCGACTCAGCTGGAAAAATACCGGCACTCACCCGATGGCCTGACCGTGTCGGGCAGCGAGAAACTGCGGCAGATGTTTTCCGCCGCCGTGCGCGCTTACCACGACGGCCCCGACACCCTGCCCGCGCGCAAAAATATCCTGCGCGATTACCTCAACAGCGTGCCGCTGTCGGCAGTGCCAGGGCACGGTGAAGTGCACGGCATGGCCGAGGGTTTGCGCGTGTGGTACGGCGCCGATTTCAACCAGGTCAATGCAGCGCTGACCGGCCCGGTGAACCCACAACAAGGCTTGGCGCTGCGCGAAGTGTTGTCGCTGATCATTGCCCAGCGCCGGCCTTCCCATTACCTGGCCAAGGGGCGCGATGAACTGGCGCAGCTTACCGACAGCCACCTGCGCTTGCTGGCCCAGAACGGGGTGATCGAACCGGCGCTGTTGCAGGCCGCACTGGCGAGCAAGGTGACGTATCGCGACTGGGTGCAACAACCCACGGTGCAGCCGATTGAAACCAACAAGGGCATCAGCGTGGCGCGCAGCCGCCTGGCCGTGTTGCTCAACCGGCCGCTGTACGACCTGGATCGCCTCGACCTCTCGGCCACCAGCACCCTGCAAGGCCAATTGCAGGGCCAGGTCAGCGACTACCTCAAGCACCTCGCCGACCCGGAGTACGCCCGTCAGGTCGGCCTGCTCGGCGAACGCCTGCTCACCCCCGCCAGCACTGCGCAAGTGCGCTACAGCTTCACGCTGTTTGAGTTGACCGCCGACGGCTCGCGGGTACGCGTACAAACCGACAACACCGACCAACCCTTCGACATCAACGAAGGCAGCAAGCTGGAGCTGGGTTCCACCGCCAAGCTGCGGGTGCTCACCACCTACCTGCAAATCATCAGCGAGTTGCACGACAAGTACGCCGCCCAGGCGCCCGCCGCGTTGAAAAAAATCAGCGTGGATGACCAGGACCGCCTGAGCCGCTGGGCCCTCGATTACCTGATCCAGGCGCCCGATAAATCCCTGGCAGGCATGCTTGATGCCGCCCTCGACCGCACTTACTCGGCCAGCCCCGGCGAAAGCTTTTTCACCGGCGGCGGCCTGCACCGTTTCCACAATTTTCGCAGCCAGGACAACGGCCGCAACCCCAGCCTGCGCGACGCCTTGCGTGAATCCATCAACCTGCCGTTCATTCGGCTGATGCGTGACGTGGTGCGCTATGTCACCTATGCGGGCGAGAACAACAGCGCGCAATTGCTCAAGGACGACAACGACCCGCGTCGTCAGGAATACCTCGCCGGTTTTGCCGACCGCGAAGGCACCACGTTCCTGCGCAAGTTCTGGAAGAAGTATCAGAAGAAAGACACCCAGGCGCGCCTCGACACCTTCCTCGACAGCGTGCGCCCCACGCCGATTCGCCTGGCTGCTGTGCACCGTTATTTGCTGCCAAACGCCAGCCAGCAGAGCTTCAACCTGTTTGTGCGGGCACACATGACCGGGGTCAAAAGCACGCTCAAACTGACCGACGAGCGCCTCGAAAAACTCTATAAAGACTATGGCCCCGGCGCCTACAACCTGCCGGACCAAGGCTATATCGCCAAGGTGCATCCCCTGGATTTGTGGTTGCTGGGCTACCTGCTCAACCACCCTGAAGCCACGTTGAGCGAGGCGGTAAAAGCCAGCCAGTTCGAACGCCAGGAGGTCTACAGCTGGCTGTTTAAAAGCCGCCATCAAAGCGCGCGGGACAGCCGCATCCGCACCATGCTGGAGGTCGAAGCGTTCCTGGATATTCATCAGCGCTGGCAAGCGGTGGGCTACCCGTTTGACCACCTGGTACCGTCTCTGGCCACCGCCATCGGCAGCTCCGGTGACCGCCCGGCGGCGTTGGCAGAATTGATGGGCATCATCCTCAATGACGGCGTGCGGCCCAAAGTGCTGCGCATCGACACGCTGCATTTTGCTGCCGATACGCCCTACGAAACCCGCGTGGTCAATGACCCGGCGCCCGGCAAGCAGGTGATCGCCGTGGAAGTGGCGCGTGCCCTGCGCGGCGCCTTGTCGCAAGTTGTCGACGCCGGTACGGCCAAACGCGTGGCCGGCAGTTTCAAACTGGCCGACAGCACGCCGCTGGCCATGGGCGGCAAGACCGGCACCGGGGATAACCGCATCGAAGCCATCGGCGCCGGTGGGCGGATTCTCAGTTCCAAATCGATCAACCGCACCGCCACCTTTGTGTTCTACCTGGGCGAGCATCACTTCGGCACGCTCACAGCGTTTGTGCCGGGCCAATCCGCCGAGCACTTCACCTTTACCTCGGCATTGCCGGTGCAGGTGCTTAAGGGCATGGCGCCGATTTTGTTGCCGTATTTGCAACCGGGCAGCCTGACGCAGTGTCTGCCTCGGGCGCCGTGATTGTGTAACGCCAGGGAGAGGTAACGCCAGGCAAACCGTCTGTCGGGAGTTCTTGCGCGACGACTAAGATATATCTTACGTTATATCTAGACACACATAGAGGCTCCCACCATGCGAGACCATCCTCACCAGCGCGACGGGTTTGACCCGCGTGCCGGCCGCGGTCGCGGCCCTCGGGTATTTGCACCCGGCGATTTGAAATTGCTGCTGCCGGCGTTGATCGCCGAACAGCCTTGCCACGGCTACGACCTGATCCGCCAAATTGAAAGCCTGTTCGACGGCGCCTACACCCCCAGCCCCGGCGTGATCTACCCGACCCTGACCTTTCTGGAAGAAAGCGATTTGATTCAGGGCGACGCCGACGGCGGAAAAAAACGCTACACAATCACCGACGCCGGTCGTCTCTTCCTAAGCGAGCAAGCAGTTGCACTGGACGGCGTGCGCATGCGCATCGACGTCAGCAAACGCTCGCTGCGCGGCCAGGACCGCCCGCCGCAGATTCACGAGGCGGTGCACAACCTGCGCCACGCATTGCATTCGCACCACGGGCGCTGGAGCCCGGAAGAAATCGTTCGTGTCGCGGCGTTGCTCAATCGCACCGCTCAATCCATCGCCGACGGGAAAGACCAATGACTACCCAAGCCATCCACCGCGTGACCCACGAAATCAAACGTCGCCGCCTCGACGTGCTGCGGGTGGTTGATATCACCCCACGCATGCGCCGCATTACCCTGGGCGGGCCTGAACTGGCCGGTTTTATCAGCCTGGGCAGCGATGACCATATCAAACTGCTGTTCCCGCAGAACGCCGCCGAACGCGCCGCGCTGGAAAGCCCGACGTTCAACATCAAGGGCGACGGTCCGCAACCGGCCATGCGCGACTACACGCCACGGCGTTATGACCTGAGCGCTGGCGAGCTGGACATCGACTTCGTGCTGCACGGCGATGGCCCTGCGTCCACCTGGGCCGATCAGGTGCAGGTTGGCCAGCACCTGTACATCGGCGGGCCACGGGGCTCGATGATCGTTCCGGATATCTTCGACAGCTACCTGCTGATCGGCGACGAAACCGCCCTGCCCGCCATCGGCCGACGCCTGGAAGAATTGCCGGCCGGGCGCAAGGTGCTGGCGGTGATTGAGATTGCCAACGCAGGCGAAAAGCAGACGCTGAACAGTGCTGCTGAAGTTGAAGTGATTTGGGTAATTCGCGGCCAGGATGCCCTGCTTGAAACCGTGCAGAAACTAACGCTGCCGGGCGGTTCGCTGTACAGCTTTGTGGCTACCGAAACGAAGCTGTCACGCCAAGTACGGCGTGTGTTGCTGGACACGCACAAGGTCAATGAGGAATTCCTCAAGGCCGTGGGTTACTGGCGCGCCGAGGGCAGCGAAGAAGAGTGATACATCAAACACACTGAAGCTCCAATGTGGGAGCTGGCTTGCCTGCGATAGCTGTGCATCAGACAAAACTGCTTTGACTGCCTCACCGCCATCGCAGGCAAGCCAGCTCCCACATTAGTTCGACGGTGTCTTCAGGAACTTGTCCAGCCCCAGCACCGCCAACGCGATCACTACAAACCCCGCCAGAATCCCCCCGGCATTCACAAACACCTGTGGATAACCGAGCGTGTCCACGTTAATGAACGGGTACTGATACTGCCCGAGCAAATGCCCGCGCAGCAGCGCATAAGCGAAGTACACCAATGGGTAAATCAACCAGCCACCCAGGTGTTTCAGGCGCAAAGTACCTTTGGGCACACAGCGCCACCAGTACAGGCAGAACAGCAGCGGCATCACGTCGTGGAGCAATTCGTCGGCAATGAATTGAAAGCCTTCAGGGCTCCACAAATGCCGCAGCAACACGTTATAGGCCAGGCTCACCACGATGATGCTCGCGGCAATCCCACTGCTGATTGCAGGCGTGAGGAAAAACCGCTTCGCGACCGAATTCCGATCCACCAGCGCATAGCTCAGCACCACTACCACGAGGGTGTTGGTCAGCACCGTGAAGAAACTGAAGAAATTGATCAACCCGCCCAACAGGCTGGCGCCAGAGGCCAGCCGCGAATAAAAGATCAGGTATTGCTGAATCGCCAACCCCACCCAGCCGGCCAGCGCCGCAGCCGCAACAAAGCGTTTCATCAGCTCAATCCAGCGGGCGTTTGGTGCGCATCAGCTTGAC
Source organism: Pseudomonas sp. PWP3-1b2 (assembly GCF_049896045.1). NCBI lineage: Bacteria > Pseudomonadati > Pseudomonadota > Gammaproteobacteria > Pseudomonadales > Pseudomonadaceae > Pseudomonas > Pseudomonas sp. PWP3-1b2. The sequence continues at coordinate 10,232 of NZ_JAFCTN010000038.1, read as the reverse complement.
GTACAAGCTTTCGACTTTCTCGCGTGCCCACGGGGTTTTGCGCAAAAACGTCAGGCTCGACTTGATGCTCGGGTCGCTCTTGAAGCAGCGGATATCGATGCGCTCGGCCAGGCCGTCCCATTCATAGTGTTCCACCAGCGTCGTGAGGACGTGTTGCAGGGTTACGCCGTGGAGCGGGTCGTTGCTTGTCGCGGTCATGCCAGGCCTTTTGCAAAAAGAGAAAACACAGCCGCGCACCTTAGCCGACGGGGCGTGACGGTGGAAGCATCGCATTGAATATAGCCCCTGAAAGAAAGTTCCCCTTTTCAGCGAAAAAAGAGATGTTATATTGTAACCATAAGTATCAAAAGTAACCGTTTCGATACCGTTTCAAGCCTTCTCTTTTCTGCCGTTTTGCCAAGGAATGTCCGATGTCCCTCTCCTCCCTGTGGCGCTTGACCCCGCTGGCCGCCGCCCTGTTGATCTGCTCCGAAGCCAACGCCCTTGAACTGCAACCCCAAGTCATCACCGGCAACCCGCTGGGCAGTGAACAACTGGCCTCGCCGACCACCGTGCTGGAAGGCGATGACCTGACCCTGCAACAAAAAGGCAGCCTCGGCGAAACCCTGAACAAGCAGCCCGGCGTGTCGTCGTCCTACTTCGGGCCTGGCGCCAGCCGGCCGATCATCCGTGGCCAGGATGGAGACCGTATCCGCATTCTGCGCAATGGCGTGGGCGCGCTGGATGCGTCGTCGCTGTCCTACGACCACGCCGTGCCGCTGGACCCGATCAACGTGGATCGCATTGAAATCGTACGCGGCCCGGCGGCGTTGCTGTACGGCGGCAGCGCCATCGGCGGCGTGGTCAACACGTTCGACAATCGCATTCCCACTGAAGCCATCGAAGGCATCCATGGCGCCGGTGAATTGCGCTACGGCGGCTCCGACACCACGCGCAGCAGTGCCGGCAAACTGGAAGCCGGCAATGGCAGCTTCGCCTTGCACCTGGACGCCAATGCGCGGGAATTCAACGACCTGAAAATTCCGGGTTTTGCGCGCAGCCGCCACGCTCCGGACACTGAAGACGGCCCCGGCAAAAACGGGCGCCTGGGCAACAGCGACGGGCGCCAGGACGGCGGCGCGTTGGGCGGCTCCTACACCTGGGACGACGGTTATGCCGGGCTGTCCTACAGCAACTACGACAGCAACTACGGCTCCCCCGCCGAGCAAGACGTGCGCATCCGCATGAAGCAGGATCACTACGCGTTCGCCTCCGAATTTCGCAACCTGCAAGGCCCCTTCACCTCGGTCAAACTCGACGCGGGCTACACCGACTACGAACACCGCGAGATCGAAGGCGGCGAAACCGGCACGGTGTTCAAGAACAAGGGTTATGAAGCGCGCGTCGAAGCGCGCCATCAGCCGATCGGCCCATTCAATGGCGTGGTCGGCGCACAGGTAACCCGCAACGAGTTCTCGGCCCTGGGCGAAGAAGCCTTTGTGCCGCAGACCGACACCACTGCCGGCGCGTTGTTTATTCTTGAGGAAATGCAGGCCACCGAGCGCCTCAAACTCAGCCTTGGCGGCCGTGTGGAACACACAGACGTCGACCCGGACGCCAAGGGCAATGCGCGCTTTGCCGGTGCCGACAAGCGCAATGACTTCACCGCGGGCAGCCTGTCGTCCGGCGCGGTCTACACCCTCACGCCCGTCTGGTCGCTGGCCGCTACCCTGGGTTACACCGAGCGTGCGCCGACGTTTTACGAGTTGTATGCCAACGGTGCGCACGTCGCCACCGGCACCTTTGAGCTGGGCAATGCCAACCTGAAGAAAGAAAAAGCCGTGTCCAGCGACCTGGCCCTGCGCTTCGACAATGGCACCCACAAAGGCAGCGTCGGCGTGTTCTACAGCCGCTTCTCCAACTACATCGGCCTGCTCGGCACGGGCCGCACGCTGAACGATGAGGGCGAGGAAGACGCAGGCGGCATCCCCGAGTACGAATACTCCGGCGTGCGCGCGCGTTTCGCTGGCTTCGAAGCCCAGGATCACTGGAAACTCGGCGAAAGCGCCTACGGCAAATTTGCCCTGGAGCTGTCGGGCGACTACACCCGCGCCACCAACCTGGATACCGGCGAGGCCTTGCCACGCATCGCGCCGTTACGCCTGAACAGTGGCCTGCTGTGGGAACTCGACCGCTGGCAGGCACGCATCGATGTGGAACATGCCGCTGGCCAAGGCCGTGTGCCGGACAACGAAAGCGGCACCGACGGCTACACCACGCTGGGCGCGAGCGCGGGTTATCACTTCAACATGGGCGGGAGCCAGTGGCTGGCGTTTGTGAACGGTGAAAACCTGACGAATCAGACCGTGCGGTACGCCAGCTCGATCCTGCGTGATATCGCGCCGGCGCCGGGCAGAAGTGTGCAGTTCGGCGTACGGACCACGTTCTAACCCTCACCGCAACTCCCCTGTGGAACCTGGCTTGGGTGGGAGCCGGGCTTGCCCGCGATGCAAACACCTCGGTTTTTCGGTAATACCGAGGTGACGCTATCGCAGGCAAGCCAGCTCCCACACGAGTGAGCGTTTACCGTCTTTTTTGCAGCGACACTTGGTCACTGTTACCAGATCGGAAATGATGCATCTCTCGATTGACTCTTTCTCAAATCGAGCAGGCGCTTTATCCTTGTCGGCAACAAACTGAAACGTTTCACGCCCCGGTCGACCCCACCTTGACGATTTTTCCTGCCCGTAGAGACAGCGCTGTCTTACACCCGACTGCGCCTGGGGATAAATCGCTTGCCTGTGGATAACCCCGCTATCCCCAGAAAAACCGGATTTACGCTGAACCAAGCCCGCGCCGAATCGTCATCTACAGTGAAGCACGGGGTTACATAATTATTCCAACGTAACGGAGAAACACACTATGAGCACTGATGGTGCTTCAAGCCCGAGTCGCCTGCTGCCCAGGCTGCTAGGCGTCTTGCTGCTGATCATGGGGCTGGCCTTGCTGGCCGGCGGCGTCAAGCTGAGCATGCTCGGCGGCTCGCTGTACTACCTGCTGGCCGGTATCGGCATCGCCGTCACCGGCGTTTTGCTGCTGGCTACCCGCCGCGCTGCATTGGGTTTGTACGCATTGGTGCTGTTCGCCAGCACCGTGTGGGCACTGTGGGAAGTCGGCCTGGACTGGTGGCAGTTGGTGCCGCGCCTGGCCCTGTTGTTCGCCTTGGGCATCGTCATGTTGCTCCCGTGGTTCCGTCGCCCGCTGTTGCGTGGTCAGGCCGCGCCGATGGGCACTGCGGCACTGAGCGTCGCCGTGGTATTGGCCGGCGCGACCGCGCTTGCCAGCCAATTCACCAACCCGGGTGAAATGGTCAAGACCGGCCAACTGGATCGCGACGCCGTCCCTGGCATGGCCAGCGCAGCGCCGACCCAAGCCGATGGCGACTGGAATTCCTATGGCCGTTCGGCCTTCGGTGACCGTTACTCGCCGCTGGCGCAGATCACCCCGGAAAACGCTCATAAGCTGGTGCCAGCCTGGACCTTCCGCACTGGCGACATCCCTGGCGCAGGCGATCCCGGTGAGACCACCGCGGAAAACACCCCGCTGAAAGTCAACGGCATGCTTTACGTGTGTACCCCGCACAGCCAAGTGATTGCCCTGGACCCGGACACCGGCAAGGAAATCTGGCGTTTCGACCCGAAGATCAGCACCGAAGGTGCCCAGAACTTCAAGGGTTGGGCGCACATGACCTGCCGTGGTGTGTCGTATCACGATGACGCTGTGTACGCGTCCGAGCAGAGCCCTACCGGTTCCGCCAGCCCGGCGCCAGTCAGCGCTGTCTGCCCGAAACGCATCTTCGTGCCAACCGCCGACACCCGTCTGATCGCCCTGAACGCCGACACCGGCAAGATGTGCGAAGACTTCGGTGACAAGGGTCAGGTCGACCTGCGTGCCAACATCGGCAGCTTCGCCCCAGGCGGTTACTACTCCACCTCGCCGCCAGCCGTGACCAAAAACCTGGTCGTGATCGGTGGTCACGTGACCGACAACGTCTCCACTGACGAGCCAAGCGGCGTAATCCGCGCGTTCGACGTGCACACCGGCAAGCTGGTGTGGAACTGGGACAGCGGCAACCCGGACGACACCACCCCGTTGGCCGAAGGCAAAACCTACACCCGCAACTCGCCGAACATGTGGTCCATGTTCAGCGTCGATGAAAAACTCGGCATGCTTTACCTGCCGATGGGCAACCAGATGCCCGACCAGTACGGCGGCGACCGTACCCCGGACTCTGAAAAATACAGCGCTGGCCTGACCGCGCTGGACATCGACACTGGCCACGTGAAGTGGACCTTCCAGTTCACCCACCATGACCTGTGGGACATGGACGTGGGCGGCCAGCCTTCGCTGATCGACATCAAAACCGCTGACGGCGTCAAGCCAGCGGTCATGGCATCGACCAAGCAAGGCAGCATCTACGTGCTGGACCGCAGCAATGGGCAGCCGGTGGTACCGATCAATGAAATCCCTGTACCGCAAGGCGCAGTGGCCGGTGATCACACCTCCCCTACCCAACCCAAGTCCGACCTGAACTTCATGCCGCCGCCGTTGAAAGAACGCGACATGTGGGGCGTGACTCCGTTCGACCAGATGATCTGCCGGATCGACTTCAAGTCGATGCGCTACGACGGCCCGTTCACGCCGCCATCGCTGCAAGGCTCGATCGTTTACCCGGGTAACTTCGGTGTGTTCGACTGGGGCGGCATCTCCGTCGACCCGGTACGCCAGATCGCCTTCGTGAACCCGAGCTACATGGCGTTCAAATCGAAGTTGATACCGGCAGCCGAGATCGCCAAGCAAGGCCCGCGCGTCAGTGAAACCGAAGGCGTACAGCCGAACAAAGGCGCGCCGTACGGCGTGATCCTGGAAGCGCTGCTGTCGCCGATGGGCCTGCCGTGCCAGGCACCGGCGTGGGGTTATGTGGCAGCGGTCGACCTGACCACGCATAAAACCATCTGGATGCACAAAAACGGCACCGTGCGCGACAGCTCGCCGGTTCCGCTCCCGCTGACCATGGGCGTGCCTAGCCTGGGCGGTACGTTCACCACCGCCGGTGGCGTGGCGTTCCTCAGCGGTACCCTTGACCAGTACCTGCGTGCCTATGACGTGAAGAACGGCAAGCAACTGTGGGAAGGCCGCCTGCCAGCAGGCGCGCAGACCACACCGATGACCTACACCGGCAAGGACGGCAAGCAGTACGTGCTGGTCATGGCGGGTGGTCATGGTTCCCTGGGTACCAAGCAGGGTGACTATGTGATGGCGTTTAAACTGCCGGATTAAGCAACACCGGCGGCAAGAAAAAGGCGGCTACCTGTTGAAGGTAGCCGCCTTTTTTCATGCACGGTACACACCCAAATGTGGGCGCTGGCAGTGTCAGAGAGGTCAGTGCCCGATCACTTCGCTGCGCATCGGCGCCAATCGCGCAATCAAGCGGTTCTGCACCGGCACCGAAATGCCTTCGCTGTCCATCGCCTTGATCAAGTCTTCCACCAACGCGTTGAAGTCGCTGCGGCTCAGGTTCTGGCCCTTATGACTTTCAGCCATGCTGTCACCGGTGTAGGTGCACGGGCCGCCCGCTTCCACACAAAACTGCTCGATCAACTTGTTGCGCAAGCGCTGGATATCGACGTGGCGAAAGCGCTCGACGATACGTTCATCGCGGGCGATGTTGAGCAACATGCCTTCGACAATCCGAGTAAGGCCCGGCAGCGCGCCGAGGTCACGGTAAAGGCTGTCATCCTTGGGCGGTTGTTGCGCACAGGCACTGATCAGCAGCACCAACAGCACAGGTAAAAAGCGCATCAGAAGCTCCCCTGCACAGACAGATAGGTTCCGTTCTGGTTACCCAGCGTGGCAATCTCCCCCAGGCGTGCGTAAGCCAATACAAACGACACATGCTTGTTCGGGAAATAGCCGACAAATACATCCGCCCAATCACTTTCACCGGCAAACGACAGGTTGTCTGGCTTCTGGCGATACTCCACGCCCAACGCCCAGCGCGGGTTGAACAACACGGCAACCGAGCCCTCCTTGAGCAGGCTGCGACTGTCGCGACGATCGCCGCCAAAGCCGAGCAGGCCGGTTTCATTCGCCCGGCTGTAACGCAGGCTGCCGTTGACCAGTACGTTGTAGCCAAAGGCTGCGCCCATGAACAAGCGGCTCGCGGCCAGGTAGCCTTCAACGTCACTGTCGCGCTTGGCGCCCACCAGGCTTGGGATATCGAAATTTGTCTGGTGCTTGTATTCAAGGCCCACGGAAACCTGGGGCAGCGCGTCGTAGATGACGTCGCCAAACAAACGCACCTTAAGGCCGAACACGTCCTGGCCGAGGTTGTCTGTGGGCAGGTTGAGCTTGTGCACCAGGCTGCCAAGGTCGAAGCGCTGGCGAGCGAAGGACACCTCCACGCGGTTGTCATAGGCCAGCGCCAGCCCGGCCACGTCCAGCCGATAATCCGGCAGGTTGACCGTGGTGGCGAAGGCCGTCGCGCCCCACTCATGCTGCTCACCGTAACCGGTGAGCACAGCCCATGGCGTGATCCCCCCGCCCGCCGCACCTTCAAGGCTGCTGGCCCCACCGGTGGCAATCAAACGCCCGTTATCGGCAAGCGCCGATTGCAGGGTCAGGGTGTAAAAACAGCCGATCAATAGACAAAAACGCACCGTCATACCACTCAATGAACCCAAGAAGTTTGCGGGCTGAGCGGCAACGCCACCCAGGCTTCGAAAGCGTCGGCACTCAACGGCCGGCTGATCAAATATCCCTGGGCCGTGTCGCACTGCCAACGCTCAAGCAGGCGCAGGCTATGGGCGTACTCGACGCCCTCGGCAACCACCTTGAGGCCCAGGTTGTGACTCATCTCGATGGTGGACCGCACGATCACTGCGTCTTCGCTGGTTTCATCAAGGTTGCGCACAAAGGATTGGTCGATCTTCAACTCTTGCACCGGCAGGCGCTTAAGGTGCGCCAGCGACGAATAGCCAGTGCCGAAGTCATCCACCGACAGGCTGATGCCGCAATCGCGCAGCAGGTGCAAGACTTTCAGGGCTTTTTCCGGCTCGCGCATCACTGCACTTTCAGTGATCTCGAACAGCAATTGCTCGGCCGGCAAGCCGTAGCGACGCAACAAGGCCGTCACCCGGTGAGCCAGTTCATCATCGAGCAAATCATCCGCCGAGATATTCAACGACAGTTGCAGGTACAGCCCACGGCGGTTCCATTCACACAGCTGGCGAATGCCCTCTTCGATCACCCATTGAGTCAGTATTTTAATGCTGCCCGAGCGCTCGGCCAGAGGGATGAATTCCGCCGGCGAGACCATGCCGAACTGAGGATGCTGCCAGCGCAGCAGCGCTTCGGCCTGGCGCACATGCCCTTGGCGAATGTCGAGTTTGGGTTGGTAATGCAGCAGCAACTGGCCTTGACCGGGCGCGTGCCGCAGGTCACGAATCAGCGTGATCTGACGCCGATGCGCGAGGTCACGGCCCTGCTCGTAGACCTGCAAGCGGCCAGGCATCAGCGCTGCGTCCTTCATCGCAATCGCCGCGCGCTCCAGCAAGGTGGGTGCGCTTTCGCCGTCGGCGGGGTAGGACGCGATACCCAGGCGGCAATCCAGCGCCAGGTCGTGGCCGCCGACGCGCTGGGGCCGCAGCAACAGCTGTTGAAGTTTATCGGCCACACCGACCGCTTCATCGCTGCCCGCCCCTTCCAGCAACAACAGAAACTCGTCGGCAATCAAATGCGCCAGGGTGTCGCCGGGGCGCAACGCGGCTTGCAGGCGCCGGCTGACATCCATCAGCAGCAGGTCCACCGCCTCTGGCCCGGCCGTTTCACTGGCCGCGCGCAGGTTATCGATACCCAGGTAAATCAGCGCCATCGGGCGCTGGGTGGAAATCGCACTGCCCAGGCGCTCCATGACCAACGCACGGTTGGGCAAGCCGGTGAGACGATCGTGCAGGGAATTGTGCGCCAGTTGCTGTTCGCGTTCGGCGATACCACTCTGCATCGCGTTGACGGCTTGGGCCAACCGCCCCAGCTCGTCGCTGCGCGCCAGGTTCAACGGCGTCTGGTAGTCGCCCTGGCCAATACGTTCAGCCGCCAGGGCCAGGGCCTGGACCGGGCGCGACACACTGCGCGCCAACAGCAAGGCGCCGATCAGCGAGGCAATCAAGGCGATCAAGGCAATGCCAAGGATCTTTTCATCCAACGGCACAAAGGCCTGCATCGCGTTGTCCAGCGGACTCTGCAATAACGCCAGCACCTGGCCGTCGTCATCACTGGCCAAGACCAGCGACTGGTTGAGAAAACTGTGGGCCAGGTGTTCGGTGGTGGACACGCCGCTGCGCGTGGCTTCCCCCAGCATCAGGTGAACGATGCTGTCCTGCAGCACCTGAGGTTGGGTACTGACCAGTTCACCGGGGTGCTGGCGATCAATCGCCAGGAACGACACTTCCAGGTTACTCAGCGAACGCAGCTCCCCGGCAAACGCGCTGTCCATGCTGAAGCCCATCACCACCCGGGCAATCGGCAGCGGCGCCAGCACCGGCGCTTCCACCAATAGATGCGGCTTGCCTTGCAAGGGCACCATCAACACGGCTTGGCGGTTACGCCGCGCCTCGCGTAACGCATTGTCATAACGAAAAGCCGAGCCTTCGGGCACTTCATCGAGGGTGCTGGCGATGACGTTGCCGTCCATGCCGAGCAGGATCATGTCGCTGGCATTGATACGCTTGCCGTGGTTGAGCAGCACCGAACGCAGGGTCGCAGAATCACCGCTGGCCACCGCTTCACGGAAACCGAAGTCCGCCGCCAGCAATTGAACGCCATCGGCCAAGCGCCGACCGCGCACCTCCAGCAAGCGCTCGAACACCCGCGAGCCCACCTCCAATTGAGCCATGGCCTGACCGCGCACGGCAGAACGGGTCGCAGCTTTCACGCTGAAGTACAGCGCACCGATCACCACCAGCAACAGCAGGATCAGGACACTGGCGACCCGCGCCTGGAAGCTATTGCGCAGTTTCACGGGCAGCTCGATTGAACGCATCGCCAAACGCAGTGGGCGCTGGCGCGGTCGGCACATCCGCAGAGCCCGGTTCCAGGCTCAACTGCACGTCGTGGCGCAGGCCGGCATCGGGAAGGTTCACTACTGCGCCATCGAGCGGCTGCATATTGGCCAGTCGCGGGTGCCACAGCGTGAGGTGGTAAGCACCGGCCGGCAGCCCCTCGAAGCGCAGATGGCCGCGGGCATCGCTGACACCGAAGCGCGGGTCATCGGTGACGTAGACATAGCCGAGCATCCAGTCATGAATGTTGCAGCCGAGTACCACCACACCGGGCTTATCGAACAACAAAGGGGCGGCAGGCGTGCCCTCGTAAAGACGCAGCTCAAAGCGTTTGGCAGCAGAAAACGAGTAAACCTGGTGGCGAATGTTGTCGCTGTTCGGAAAGCGGATTTGCGTGCCGGTGTGCACCGCCAGCACGTGGGGCGCAAACTGCTGGCCGCGCTGGTCCATATCGGCCTTCAGCGCACCGGCCGGCGCGCCAACCGGGCCTTGCAGCGTCACGACCGCATCAACCACCGGCGTGCCATCGGCCTGGCGCATCACGACCTCAAGCGCCGCCGCCCAGGCGACTTCGTGAAGCGAAAACAACGCAACGACAAGGGAAAGTTGCTGAAAAATCCTGGCCATTAGGGTCCGCACAAAATAAGAGAAAGAGGCGGCCTGCCGTGGCACAAAACGGTTCAACGAGCATTACGGCGTAAATGATGCCGCAAATAAGGCCAATTGCCACCATTGAATCTACAGCGAAGCCTGACCATCGGTCGACAAAAACCTACGCAAGCGGTCAGGCACTGTAGAGGTTATCGACACACCTTAGAAAAGCTGTAGTCGACAAAGGGGGAGTGGTCAACCGCAACCACTTAACGTGCGCGATCGCAGCCCTGAATCGTCACCTGTTCCCGCCGCTCAGCGAAGCCTGTATGTGGGAGCGGGCTTGCCTGCGATGGCATCAACTGGTTTCGCCTGAACGACCGAGGTGCCTTCATCGCAGGCAAGCCAGCTCCCACAGAGAAGCGGATCCGTGTGTGGAGGTATTGAAGTTGTACTCGGTCAGAAATGTGGGAGCGGGCTTGCTCGCGAAGGCGGTGGGTCTGTTGATGGATTTGGTGGCTGATACACCGCATTCGCGAGCAA
>NZ_JAFCTN010000037.1:0-52417 GCF_049896045.1 Pseudomonas sp. PWP3-1b2 | reverse complement strand
CTCGCGAATGCGGTGTATCAGTCAAAAATTCTTGTCTGACGCACCGCATTCGCGAGCAAGCCCGCTCCCACATCTACTTTGTACTGGCCATAAACTTGTACACATACTTGTAACTATCGGTGCCATTTATATGTGCAATCCATATTACTCCGCACCAAAACGTAACACTCCTCTCCCCACACTCTATGCCTGTTGAATAGAGTGCTTTTCTGGCAAAAAATTAATTCCTGTTTAAGCGGTCAATTTATATCGCTTTAGATTCAACCGGTTATTAATCAAATCCGCTAAAACGAAATTAACCACAGTTTCCATAGATCAAAAACTGGCACGCAGTTGGCTTAGGGTGAAATGCGCTTTGTATACAATAAATACAAAACTTACATACACTTTGCCATCCGCCGCTTTGCTGCAGATGCGCTGGAGCCTGCCGGAATGCGTACAAGCCTCTCGAATCCCGTCGCACTGGATCTGCCCTCCTCCCCCCTGAGCCCCGGCCCGTTGGTGCTCAGCCCGCGCCTGCACAACAAGGACCTGGCGCCCACCAAGGCCGAAGGCCGACGCTGGGGGTGCTACAGCATCTTCGCGCTGTGGACCAACGACGTGCACAACATCGCCAACTATTCGTTTGCCATCGGCTTGTACGCGCTGGGCCTGGGCGGCTGGCAGATCCTGTTATCCCTCGGGATAGGCGCCGCGCTGGTGTACTTCTTCATGAACTTGTCGGGGTACATGGGCCAGAAAACCGGCGTGCCGTTTCCGGTGATGAGCCGCATCAGCTTCGGCATTCACGGCGCGCAGATTCCGGCGCTGATTCGCGCGGTGATTGCGATTGCCTGGTTTGGGATACAGACCTACCTGGCTTCGGTGGTTTTCCGCGTGCTGCTGTCGGCGATTCATCCCGGGTTTGCCGAATACGACCACAACGCTATCCTTGGCCTGTCGACGCTTGGCTGGGCATGTTTTGTCGCGATCTGGTTTGTGCAGTTGGCGATCCTTGCGTACGGCATGGAAATGGTACGCCGCTATGAAGCGTTCGCCGGGCCGGTGATTCTGGTCACGGTGGCCGCACTGGCTGGCTGGATGTACTTTCAGGTCGGCGGCAACATTGCCTGGTCGATACGCGAGCCGCTCAGCGGTGGTGAAATGTGGCGCAATATCTTCGCCGGCGGCGCGTTGTGGCTGACCATCTACGGCACGCTGATCCTCAATTTCTGCGACTTCGCCCGTTCCTCGCCGTGCCGCAAAACCATTCAGGTTGGCAACTTCTGGGGCCTGCCGGTCAACATTCTGGTATTCGCCGCGATCACCGTGCTGCTATGCGGCGGGCAATTCCAGCTCAATGGCCGGGTGATCGAGAGCCCGACCGAAATCATCGCCGCCATCCCGAATACCTTCTTTCTGGTGCTGGGTTGCCTGGCGTTCCTGATCGTCACCGTGGCGGTGAACATCATGGCCAACTTCGTGGCACCGGCGTTTGTGCTGAGCAACCTGGCGCCCAAGTACCTCAACTTCCGCCGCGCCGGGCTGATCAGCGCCACCCTGGCGGTGCTGATACTGCCGTGGAACCTCTACAACAGCCCGCTGGTGATTGTGTATTTCCTCTCCGGGCTCGGCGCGCTGCTGGGGCCGTTGTACGGGGTGATCATGGTCGATTACTGGCTCATCCGTAAAAGCCGGGTAGATGTGCTGCAGTTGTATAGCGAAGACCCGAACGGCGTTTATTACTACAGCCGCGGGGTCAATTTACGTGCGGTAGCGGCGTTTGTTCCTGCGGCGCTGATCGCGATTCTGCTGGCGCTGTTGCCCGGTTTCGCCAGCGTTGCACCGTTTTCCTGGATGTTTGGCGCCGGTATTGCAGGGCTGCTGTACCTGCTGATCGCCGAGCGCCAGCCGTTCTACGCCGATGTCAGCGGCGAAAGCATTGCAGTCGATAACGTCAGTCATTAATCAAGGACACTCCATGCGTATCCTCGTGGTCAACGTCAACACCACCGCATCCATCACCGAAACCATCGCCCAGCAAGCGCGAGCCGTGGCCGCGCCGGGCACCGAGATCGTCGGGCTCACGCCGTACTTTGGCGCGGAGTCGGTGGAAGGAAACTTTGAAAGCTACTTGGCGGCCATCGCGGTGATGGACCGGGTGATGGCCTACGACCAGCCGTTTGATGCGGTGATCCAGGCCGGTTATGGCGAGCATGGCCGTGAAGGCTTGCAGGAATTGTTGAATGTGCCAGTAGTGGACATCACCGAAGCCGCGGCCAGCACGGCGATGTTTTTGGGGCACGCTTATTCGGTGGTCACCACACTCGACCGGACCGTGCCGCTGATTGAAGACCGGCTGAAACTCGCCGGCCTCTACCAGCGCTGCGCTTCGGTGCGCGCCAGCGGCATGGCGGTGCTGGAGTTGGAAGAAGACCCGCGGGCGGCGATGGAAGCCATCGTGCGCCAGGCCGAACTGGCGATCAGTGAAGACAAGGCCGAAGTGATCTGCCTGGGCTGCGGCGGCATGGCGGGGCTGGATGAGCAGATTCGGTATCGCACCGGCGTGCCGGTGGTGGATGGCGTGACGGCGGCGGTGACGATTGCCGAATCGCTGGTGCGGTTGGGGTTGTCGACGTCGAAGATCCGAACCTATGCGACACCTCGGCCGAAGAAAATCATTGGCTGGCCGGGGCAGTTTGGGCGGTAGACCGCATCGCGGCCATCGCGGGCAAGCCCGGCTCCCACAGTTGATCGCGTTTCCAGCTTGAAACGCACTCCCCTGTGGGAGCTGGCTTGCCTGCGATAGCGGCACCTCGGTCCCCCGCCATGATCAAACCGCACTGAATCGCTGGCCCAAGCACTGCTCTGCAAACCGCTCAATGATGAAGTCCACAAAAGCCCGGGTCTTGCCGGGCAGCAGTTTGTGTTCGGCGTAGTAGATGGAAATGTTGCCGTCGTCGACGTACCAGTCAGGCAACACCCTCACCACCGCGCCACTGTCCAGAAACGGCACGGCCATCGGCATGCTCACCAGCGCAATACCCAAACCCTGGGCGCTGGCGCAGCAGGCGGCTTCGGAGTCGCTCATGGTCATGCCGGGCCTGAGCACCAGCGGGCGATGCTCGCGCTCCAGGCTGGTGAGGTGCCAGGAGCGCACGCGGCCGGTTTGCGGCGAGCGGATCAGAATGCCCAGGCAGCGCGACAGGTCTTCGGGTGTTTGCACGTTTGGGCGTTGTGCCAAGTAATCCGGCGACGCTACCAACACCCGATGCGCCGGCGTGAGCTTGCGCGCCACCACGCCTTGGGGCAGCTCAAAACCACCGCCGATCGCTGCATCAAACCCCTGGCCGATCAGGTCCACTTGGCGGTTATCGAAATGCCAGTCCGGGCTGATGTCCGGAAACCGCCGCATGAACTCCCCCAGCAACGGCACGACGTAACGATTGCCGAACACGGTGCCCATGCTGACCTTGAGCGTGCCCACCGGGCGCCCCTCGGCGCTGGCCAGGTTAGCCACCGCATTCTGGATGGTGGTGAGGCTGCCGCTGACTTCGTCGAGAAACAGCTTGCCGGCTTCCGTCAGGGTCAGGCGACGCGTACTACGCTGGAACAGCCGAACGCCCAGGCGTGCTTCCAGCTTGGCGACGCTTTTTCCCACTGCCGCCGGTGTCAGGCTCAAGTGCCGCGCGGCCTCGGCGAAGCTGCCACCTTCAGCGCTGCGCACAAAGCATTCGATACTGCCAAAGCTCTCCATACCGCCCCACTCTAAACTTTTGGTTTACACAGACTATAGCAATCACGGTCTACCGGGGCGCGGCGGTGAAGTCGATACTCGGTTTCAACAACAAGGCACTCCGCCTTGAACGACCAGGAGATCGACATGACCACACAAGACCTCAGCGGCAAAATCGCCTTGATTCAAGGCGGCTCCCGCGGCATCGGCGCCGCCATCGTCAAGCGCCTCGCCGCGCAAGGTGCAGCCGTCGCCTTTACCTACGTCAGCTCGGCGGCCAAGGCTGAAGAACTGCAAAACAGCGTGATCAGCGCTGGCGGCAGAGCCCTGGCAATTCGCGCCGACAGCGCCGATGCCGACGCGATCCGCCATGCCGTCAACGCCACCGTCGAAGCCTTTGGCCGCATCGACATTCTGGTGAACAACGCCGGCGTGCTGGCCATCGCGCCGCTGGAAGACTTCACGCTGGAAGATTTTGACCAGACCCTGGCGATCAACGTGCGCAGTGTGTTTATTGCGACTCAGGAAGCGGCCAGGCATATGGGCGAAGGCGGCCGGGTGATCAACATCGGCAGCACCAACGCTGAGCGCATGCCGTTTGGTGGCGGTGGGCCCTATGCGATGAGCAAGGCGGCGCTGGTGGGGTTGACCAAGGGTTTGGCGCGGGACTTGGGGCCGCGTGGCATAACGATCAATAACGTGCAGCCAGGGCCGGTGGACACCGACATGAACCCGGCGAACAGTGACTTTGCCGAAAGCTTGATCGGGTTGATGGCGGTTGGGCGGTATGGGCATGTGGAGGAGATTGCCAGCTTTGTGGCGTACCTTGCAGGGCCGGAAGCGGGGTATATCACCGGTGCAAGCTTGACCATTGATGGTGGTTTCAGCGCCTGAGCCAGCATGGAAGCTGGCTTGTGTGGGATCTGGCTTGCCTGCGATGGCGGTGTACCAGGGCCAGATGTATGGCTGACTCACCGCCATCGCAGGCAAGCCAGCTCCCACATTTTTTTGACTGCGTTTTGATCAGGGAAGTGGCGGCAAGCCATACGCAGCCAGATCAAAGTCCGCCAGTTTGCGGATGATCTGGTCAGCATGGTCGTACTTGCTGTCCGCCATGGCCTCATCCGGCACGGCGATCGCCGTCATGTTGGCGGCTTTGGCGGCGGTCACGCCAAACGGCGAATCTTCGAACACCAGGCAATCCTCGGGCGCAACGCCCAAGCGGCGGGCAGCGGTGAGGAAGATGTCTGGCGCAGGTTTGGCCGCGCCTACTTCAGGGTCATCCGCCGTGACAATAGTGCCGAACAGGCTAAACCACTCGCGGTGCTGCGTGGTCTTGTGGCCAAACGAATTGCGCGACGAACTGGTGCCCACGGCAATCGGAATGTTGTGCGCGTGCAAGTGCCGCACCAACGCTTCAGCGCCGGGCATGCCCAGCGCCTTGGGGAAACGCTCGCTCATCAGCGGCTCGCGAATCGTCAGAAACTCGGCCGAGGTGATCGGCAAGTCCAGCGCCTTGACCACGTAATCGGCCAGGTCCTGCGCGCCGCGCCCGATGATGTGCTGCTTGATGCCCCAGTCGTAGGTACGGCCGTAACGTTCGGCGATGATCTGCGTGACTTCGGTGTAGATGCCTTCGGTATCCAGCAACAACCCGTCCATATCGAAAATCACGGCCTTGATCGGACCGACTGCAGTACGTGGTGCATTCATCACAACAAAACCCTGGGCGAAGACTAAAAGGATTCAGCACAATAACGGCCGCGCTTACCGCCAGGCAACCCTTTAGACTGTCTGCCTGCCCTTTCGAAGTGCCCGCGATGCTCTACCGCCTAGCCGCCGACAGCCTGGTGCTGTTTCACCTCAGCTTTATCCTCTTCGTGCTGTTTGGCGGGCTGCTGGCCCTCAAATGGCGGCGCGTGATGTGGCTGCACCTGCCCGCCGCTGCCTGGGGCGTGGCGGTGGAAGTGTTTCACCTGCCCTGCCCGCTGACCCGGTGGGAAAACCTGTTTCGCTACCTCGCCGGGCAAGACGGTTACGGCGGTGGCTTTATCGAGCATTACATCCTTGCGCTGATCTACCCGGCCGGGCTGACCCCGAATATTCAATTGGTACTCGGGGCCGTTGTATTGCTGATCAATATAGCGGTGTATGTGCGCCTGATCCGACGCGCTTCGGCAAGCAGCCCAAACCACCACAGTTAGCGCATCCGCTAGCCACCCGTTTAACCAGCCACCCAGGGAAGGTTTGCTGCATTACGTACAGGATTGAGACAGCTGCGCTGGTGAAGAATCAGACTCCCTCATTCCGTTCGCAGACGCACCCATGTCCGAAGCCTTTGAAGTCCCCAGCCCCCACGAAAAACACGTCGAACACACCACCGAACATGCCCACGGCCGTGGTGACAATTTCGCCAGCCGCATCGCCGTAATGACCGCGCTGATGGCCACCCTCGGCGCCATGCTCAGCTATCAGGCGGGCTCCACCGAAAGCGAAGCGGCGATGGACAAGAACAACGCGGCCATCATCAAGACTGAAGCGGCCAACCAGTGGAATTACTACCAGGCCAAATCCAGCCGCCAGAACCTGGCGGAACTGGCCACGCATATTCCCGGCGTGGACGCGGCGCATTACAAGGATGAGATCGAGCGCTACAAGGGCCAGAAGGAAGAGGTGCGCAAACAGGCCGAGAAGCTTGAGGCAACGTCGAAGGAATGGGATGAGAAATCGGAAGCAGCGCTGCACCAGCACCACCGTTGGGCACAGGCGATGACCGCGATTCAGATCGCGATTTCGCTGGCGGCAATTACGTTGTTGACGCGCAAGGAATGGTTGAAGCGTATGTCGTATTCAGCCGGCGGCGTGGCCATGGTGTTAGGTGGTTTGGCTTGGCTGCACCTCTGACTGACTGAACGCGGTCAAACATGTGGGAGCTGGCTTGCCTGCGATGGCGGTGGTTCAGGAGCAAATGTGCAAGCTGACCCGGCGCTTTCGCAGGCAAGCCAGCTCCCACATTGGCTTTGCGGTGTTTTGGGAGTTGGGCTCGGCCATCGCATCGCTATATAGTGAAACGCCTAACGATCAGCGCAGCTTGAGTGCGAGGAACGCACGGTGAGTGCACAACCCGCATGCCAGGCTGTGGATTCCGGAAACCAGATCGCCCACCCGAGCAAGCCTTACGGCGCTTTTTACGAAGACTTACTCGCACAAGGAAACCCCATGGAACACTCCACCCAATTCCCCGAGCTGTTGTTTTCATACGGCACTCTGCAAGACAAAGCCGTACAACTCGCCAACTTCGGCCGCGAACTGGTCGGCCAGCCAGACGCGATGCTCGGCTATTCGCAAAGCTTTGTCGAAATCACCGACCCCGACGTACTCGCCACCAGCGGCAAGACCCATCACCCCATCGTCGCGCCCGCCACTGAACAGGCCGCCAGCGTTGAGGGCATGGTGTTTCAGATAAACGAGCAAGAGCTGGCGGCGGCGGATGCCTATGAAGTGTCGGACTACAAGCGGGTGTCGGTCGCGCTGGCGTCGGGCCTGACCGCGTGGGTGTACGTTCAGGCGTAAAAATGAAACTTTCGGATAATTGATTTCAATCTGCTATTGCGGCGATTAAAGTGGCGCCCCCTTCGAGAAGTGGATCTCGATTTTTTACCCATGGAGTTACCCCGTGAAGTACATCAGTAAAGTCGCTGCAGCCGCTGTTCTTGGTTTCACCCTCGCTGGCTGCACCGGCACCGCCATCAAATCCCCGCAATACGACCGCAGCCAATACACCGTGTTGGGCCACAGCGAAGCCAGCGCCACCGGCATCATGCTGTTCGGTCTCATCCCGATCGGCCAGAACAGCCGTTTCGTGCGCGCCCAGGATGCTGCTATCAAGGCGAAAGGCGGTGATGCACTGATCAACACTCAGGTGCAGGAAAACTGGTTCTGGGCGTGGGTACTCAGCGGCTACACCACCAGGATTTCGGGTGATGTGATCAAGCTGAAAACTGCGCAGTAAGCGTCATGGTTTGAAAAGTGCCGGGCATTGCCTGGTGTCTTTCTGGTGAGCGATAAAGCGCTTATTCAGAAATGAGAAAGGGCGGCCAAATCGGCCGCCCTTTTGCTTTGTAGAATGCTGCAATTGTTCCAGCGCCAGCCCCCTCCATGTCAGGTTCAAGCCTCAGGTGCCGAGGTGCGCATGCCAGAAGACCAAATCCATCAAATTGAGCAATGTCCTACACACCACTCAGAAGCGTAGGTCTGCCGCTTAAAAATCGCGAAGCTTATAGTCGCTCGGTCGCCCACAGGGCGATCGGGTTTGGCGACTCGACTACAAGACGGAATGCAAACGACGTTATTTCAGGCGATTGGCGTTTTTAGCCGTGGCTCATGAAAAAGCTTCGTTGTTATTTATCTTTGTCTTAATGGAGTCATTCATGAACCAATACATAGCCCTCACCAGCAACGACAGCGCCACCCCAGCCCTTTTTGTCGATACCACCGTGGCACTGGAAATCCTCCTCGACGCCGCAAGTTATCGGCTTCGTGCCGTTACTCAAGTGCTTGAAAACCTAGCACTCCGAAGTGAAATAAGCAGTGATGCGGTGGTCCTCAATGACTTTGCCCTGCTGTGCTCAATTCCGCTGCGCGATGGCTGCGATTTGCTGGATGTAATAGGACAGCGGATGGACACCCCGCAGACCTGAAAACGCTGCACTTCGCTCTAAAGCCGTGAAAAAAAAGGGGCTGATTTATCTATTCGCACAAGCGCGAACTCAAATAAATCGGCCCCTTTTTCAGTCGCAGGAACGCATTATGTTTCGAGGGCTTCCCGCAACTGATGCTCAACTCGGTTGCGCCCCAGTTTTTTGGCGCGATACAGAAAACAGTCGGCTTTTTCCAGCAGATCCATCGCTACCAATACGCCACGCTGGTGGCTGGAAATAACGCCTGCGCTGATGGTGAGCCTGCCAGCAGCGCTGCCAACGTGTTCAATTTTTGCAGCCTCTATCGCTGACCGCACTTGCTCGGCAACCTTCACGGCACCCGCAAGTTCTGTTTCTGGAAGCAGGATTACAAACTCCTCCCCACCATACCGGGCAGCGAGGTCGGCTGGACGATTTATATTTTTATCTATTAACGCTGCGACTTGCCTTAAGCATTCGTCGCCGACTACATGGCCATAGTGGTCGTTATATTGTTTGAACCAATCTATATCGATAAGGATGAGCGCTATGCTGTTTCCAGTGCGGCACGCTCTCGACCACTCTTGCGCCAGTGTCGCGTCAAAACACCTGCGGTTAGGTAACCCCGTAAGGCTGTCTGTTTTAGCAATGTGCTCCAAATTACCATGCGCAAGACGCAGCTCTTCTTCTGCCCCCAACAACCGTTGAATTTGTCGATAAAAGAGAAAGCCCAGGCTGGTCAGCACGACCATTATGAGCACCACCATAATCGATGCCTGATAGACGTACGTCCACCACGTTGCAAACACTGAGTCTAACGACAACCCTGCGGCAGCGACGATCGGGAGCCCGCGTATGCGGCTATAGGCATAGACCCGCTCTACGCCGTCCACGACGGACGTCAGGGTTGCTGTTCCGCTGTCGCTGTTTATTAAATATCGACTGTACAGCTCGCCTTTGGTGATATTAGTCGTCATTAGCGCGTCAATCATTGGTCGACGGGCCAGCAAATCGCCGCTGTTCAAAGCAAGCAGTATCACCCCTTGCTTGTCGACGTCCAAACGCTCAAAGAAACGTTGAAAGTATGCGACGGGTAACGTCGCCAAAACCACGCCACTGAAGCTGCCATCCGGGTATTCAGTTCGGCGGCTGACCGGGATAATCATGTCGCCAGTGGTGCGGCTTAAAATGACCTGGCCTATATGAATGGCCGTGCCAGGATGGTTTTTGTGGTAGATAAAATAGGAACGATCGCTGTTGTTCTTTGTGACCGTCTCCGAGGAAAACGAATTGACTACCCAGTCGCCGTTCTTATCGTAAATAAACAACCCTTGAATTCCGTCGATTGCCTCAACGTTGTCGGCCATTACTTTGGATAAACGAAGCCTCTGTTTGGCATCAAGTTCGTCATTTTCAACACGCTCTGCAAGGTTGCTGAGAATGTTCTCCGCCTGACGCAAGGTATCTCGAGCCTGCTGCTCGGAAGCCCGAACAATGTTGTGGACGGCAATTTTGGCATTTGCCATTCGTTCGTCCGCAGACTGCTTCAACTGCCAGGCAATTGCGCAAACCAGCATGACACAGACCAGAAGGATGAAAGCGATCAGGCCCACAGAGAGCGCTTTGGGTGTTAATCGACCAGACACGAACATTTTGGTTTTCATCAAACTCTTCTTAGTGTCGACGTGCTGAACCTGACGGTGAATATTTTCATTCACCAACAGCCAGGTTGAGCGTTCCCACGGCAATCAGGATACCGAGGCAATATGGGCTTAATAAGCCCATATTGCACGCTATGAACTAAGCAAGGCCAACGTTACGACACTGCTGGGGTGAGCATAGCCGGAACAACGGTGGGAGTTGGTACACCATCACGGGCCGTCTTTATTCCAAGGCACGCCGGTGTCTACGATCCCCGATGCAACCACCCGATTTGAATGGATACTCGAGGCGAGTCGTCTGGCGTTGCAGGACCAGCTCTCACAGTCATCCCTTGAACGGATTGAACGCTTCAAGAACGCCAGGAAAAAAAGCAATTCACGCTATAGACGACTGGTCTATTCGTTGATATTGTCACTGCACGTTCACTCGCCAGCAGGTCATTGTGATGAAAGCCCGCATCAGTCTATCGCCCTTGCATCCTCCTTAATGCTGAAGGTTCACCCGGACAATGCAGGTATCAACGAACTAATTAGACGCCCCACTAAGCAAGTGTTTTGAACACCGCCTGGCCGTTGTTTGCGCAACGGCATGACCACAGTACAGCCCACTGTAACCACCCGAGAACTGCGCTTATCCACCGATAGCGCAACGGGCGGCTTTTGCCTGGAAATGTCGCCCCCTAATTCACTGGAGCATCAAAACATGAACACTCTATGTACCGCCCGGCCGGTCGCCGCATATCAGGCTTCGGGCACAAAAGTTACTCAGCGTATCCACTTTTCCACTCCGGTTAATCAAGCGGAATTTGCCGAGAAGCCTCAAGGCCTTTCGATCACCCTCGCTGTCCTCTGCATCGTATTGGTGGCCCTCACACTGCGTCCCGCCATTGTTTCCGTCGGTCCGTTGATGCCTGGTTTGCTTCAGACTTTTGCGTTGTCGCACACCCAGGCCGCGCTGCTGACCGCCATTCCGACCTTGCTGATGGGCTTGCTGGCACTTCCCGTTCCCTGGCTCGCCCGCCGCTTCGGTCGTGACCGCGTCATTCTGGTAGCCCTCGCTGTACTGTGTGTCGCAACCGGGCTGCGCGCCTTCGTGGGCTCCATCGGGTTGCTGTTTCTCAGCACCGTAGGCGTCGGCGCAGGCATCGCAGTGGCCGGGGCCTTAATAGCCGGTTTTGTCAAAGCCAGCTATCCCAAGCAAGCCGCGATGCTAATGGGTGTATACGCCACCGCTCTAGCGCTTGGCAGCACCGTTGCCGCGGCACTCACCGGGCCATTGGCGGTTTGGGCCAACAATTGGCGAGTCAGTGCGGGCTTCTGGGCACTACCGGCGGTGATCTCGTTCGTCGCCTGGCTGTATATCGAACGCAAGGGACGCAGCGCTGAGCAGAGCAACATCACCACCACTCCACACAGCATGCCGCTGCGTAACCCGACGGCGTGGCTGATTGCAGTATTTTTCGCCTGCAACAATTTCATTTTCTATGCGTACATTTCCTGGATTGCTCCGATGTACGTTGATTTCGGTCGTACGCCGACGTCTGCGGGGTTAGTCCTGGCGAGCTTTACCCTGGCGTTTATGGTCGCCAACCCTGTGTTTGGATTATTGAGCCGAAACGAAGATCGGCGCGTGCTTTTAGCCGTGAGTTCAGGTATCGCACTCTTGGGCATAATCGCGACAGCAATAGCACCGCAGGCAATGCCTTTTGTGATGATCCCGATTATTGCGTTCGGGACGGGTGGGGCATTCACTTTGGGAATGACGTTGCCGTTGGACAACACCAAAACCTCAGGAGAGGCAAACGCGTGGAACGCGATGATATTGTTGTTCAGCTATGTTGTTGCAGCGGCAGGACCTTTATTGATGGGGTATTTACGAGACTTCACTGGCAGCTTCCACCCGTCTCTTTGGCTCATGGTGGGCGTAAGTTTGGTGATGGTGGTGCTCACACCGTTTCTGCAGCCGTATCGAGCACGCAGTAATGTTGTCTCTACGGTCGCGCTGCAACAGGTACCTGCTTAATGAGGGGCGCGATAAATGTGCAGGGTGCCATGACTCTGTCAACGCGCCTTTTCCATGATTCCTTAAGCCCCCGGCACATCGAGCCGCCAGGAACACGTACGCTTTGCGGGCTGATCGAGTCGGCCGGGGTCTTACCATCGACTCTCGGTCACGCGTCAGTGAGGTCGGCTATTTTTGTTGCCGATTGCCACTGAAATCTCTCAAATCTCTTACCGGCTCGAGTGCTTGCCAGACTCAACTCTGCGTCGCGAAACCTAGTCGCGCCCGCAACCCAGTGTGCTTTTCGCGATGTCTCATTCGTTTGAAATAGCCATGAGAAAAGCCGCGCAAAAAACTTTAAAATAACTGTAGACGACCGGTCTAATTGACCCTACAGTAGCCACACATTCACCCACCCAACAAAAGGAACACAGCGATGAACACCCGGACCAAGCTGGCTGCACTCATCTCCTCATTGGCGTTCATCGCCCATGTCGGCATCGCCGCCGCCCAGGACACCGCCGCGAGCGCACCGGCCAAAACCGTGGTGCTGGTTCACGGCGCCTTCGCCGACGGCTCGTCCTGGAACAAAGTGATTCCCCTGTTGCAAAAAGCCGGCTTGAAAGTCGTCGCTGTGCAGAACCCGCTGGACTCCCTGGCCGGCGACGTAGCGTTCACCAATCGCGCTATCAACGATGCCGACGGTTCGGTCGTGCTGGTGGGGCATTCCTGGGGCGGCGCGGTGATCACCGAAGCCGGTAACAACGACAAAGTTCACTCGCTGGTGTACGTCGCGGCTTTTGCTCCAGATGATGGTCAGTCCGCACTGGATACCGTCAAGGGCTATCCGAAGAGCTTGGGCCAGTCCTCTTTCGTCAAGGACGCGGCGGGTTATGTAAAAGTCAGCGATGAAGGCGTTGCCAAGTATTTCGCTGCGGATCTGCCACGCGAAGAACAAGTACTGGTGGCCGCCACCCAAGGCGCCCTGAACAGCCGCGCACTGAGTGAGCCGGTCCAGCACGCGGCTTGGCACACAGTCCCCTCGTTCGCCTTGATCGCAGGTAACGATGCAATCATTAACCCGCAACAGGAGCGGGATCAGGCCAAGCGCATGCATGCGGTGTCGGTAGAAGTACCCTCGAGCCACGTAGCGATGCTGTCCCATCCGCAACAAGTCGCGGACCTGATCATCAAGGCTGCCAAGTGATTTAATGCTGCCTACTTAATAGACGACCAGTCTAGTTGCAAGGCAATTGAATACATGCGGATCACCCGCTAAACCGGGGTTCGTCCATCAAGACGTGCAGATCCTGATTTCCCGACTCAATCAACTCAACATCATCAATTAAGGAAAAACACCATGCAAACGCTCTATACAGCAGTCGCTACCGCAACCGGTGGCCGTGATGGCCGCGCTGTTTCCAGTGACAACATTCTCGACGTAAAACTCTCCACTCCAAAAGCACTCGGCGGCGCCGGTGGCGAAGCTACCAACCCGGAGCAACTGTTTGCCGCGGGCTACTCGGCCTGCTTTATCGGTGCGCTGAAATTCGTCGCCGGTCAGAGCAAGCGCAGCATTCCTGCCGACGCTTCGATCACGGCTCATGTCGGCATTGGCCAGATCCCAGGCGGTTTCGGTCTGGACATTGACTTGAACATCAACCTGCCGGGTCTTGAGCAAGCCGACGCACAAGCGCTGGTGGATGCAGCTCACCAGGTTTGCCCCTATTCCAACGCCACTCGCGGCAACGTTGATGTGCGATTGCACGTAACCGTCTAACTCCACTGACCAGGAAGGATATGAACATGAATACTGTTGGCAAAATTTTGGCTGGCTCGCTTGTTTCTTTGTCGATCGGCAATGCTTTCGCAGCGACCGACACTGGCGTTGAGCACACCACCCAAGCGTTCCTCGATGCACTGAATGCCGGGACCGGCAAACCCATCGAGCAGCTTTCACCCAAGGATGCGCGGGCTGTTCTGACCGGAGCACAAGCCTCGGTCAAGCTGACCCTCCCCAAAGCGGATGTCAGCCAGAAGACAATTTCGGTCGATGGCCAAAACATCAGCCTGACCATCGTGCGTCCGGCAGGCGTGAAAGGCACGCTGCCCGTGTTCATGTACTTCCACGGTGGCGGTTGGGTGCTGGGCGACTACCCGACACACGAGCGGCTGGTGCGGGATTTGGTCGCGGGCTCCGGTGCTGTGGCGGTGTTCGTCAACTACACGAGCTCACCGGAAGCGCATTACCCGGTTGCAATCAACCAGGCCTACGCAGCAACCCAATGGGTGGCTGAACACGGCAAGGAAATCAACGTGGACGGCAAACGCCTGGCCGTTGTGGGTAACAGCGTCGGCGGCAACATGGCGGCCGTCGTCAGCCTGATGGCCAAGGACAAGGGCACCCCGGCAATTCGCTATCAGGTGCTGCTGTGGCCGGTGACCGATGTCAACTTTGATACCGGTTCCTACAACCAGTTCGCCGAGGGCCACTTCCTCACTCGCAACATGATGAAGTGGTTCTGGGACAACTACACCACGGACACTGAACAACGCGCCCAGATCTACGCATCCCCCCTGCGCGCAACCTTGGATCAGTTAAAAGGGCTGCCACCTGCTCTGGTGCAAACCGCCGGTGCCGACGTCCTGCGTGACGAGGGTGAGGCTTACGCTCGCAAACTGGATCAAGCCGGCGTGCCGGTCACCGCGGTTCGCTACAACGGCATGATTCACGATTACGGTCTGTTGAACGTGGTCAGCCAGGTCCCAGAAGTACGGTCTGCGATGTTGCAAGCATCGCAAGAGTTGAAGGCTCACCTTAAGTGACAGCGGTACTGGCCGGATGAGTCTTGACTGCCTCGCCTGCCCAGAATGCCGACATTAACTCGGTGATTTTCACCACCACACCTGCAGAGGCTTGAACATCATGAACTGGTAATCGAAGCACTCATCCTCCATGAAATGCCGACCTTTATGGTCGGCTTTTTCGTTACCCGCCTGAGAGTCCACTGCGTGAGCATCACTGCCAATCCGCTGTATGACGCGCGTAAAATGAAACTCTTAGTAGACCGATCAACTATTAGGGACTACCATTTCTCTATGAATATTCCAAAGACTCGCGAAACATCCGACGTCCGCCAGGGAATACTCGATGTAGGCCAGCGCATAATGGCCGCCAAAGGGTATTCCGCCGTGGGCCTGAACGAGATCCTGGCCACCGCCGGTGTGCCTAAGGGCTCCTTTTATCACTATTTCGGTTCCAAAGACGCGTTTGGCGAAGCCATGCTCGAGAGCTATTTCGAGGCCTACCTCGATGATATCGATCGCACGCTTGCTCAGCCCAACCTGACGATGGCGCAGCGGCTACTGAACTACTTTCACCTCTGGCAGGACACCCAGTCCTTTCATGATTGCCAGGGCAAGTGCCTGGCGGTGAAGTTGGGCGTGGAAGTTGCCGACCTGTCCGAAGCCATGCGTGCTGTGCTCATGCGAGGTACGGCCGGGATTGCCGATCGCCTGGCGAACGCCATTGAGATCGGTGTGGCTGAGGGTTCACTGACCATCACCGGTAACCCTCATGACGTCGCGCAGAGCCTCTATCAATTGTGGGTCGGGGCCAGCGTTATGGTGAAGATCACCAAGAGTGTCAAACCCTTCGACACTGCGATGGCAATCACCCGCCAGATTCTTAACCTGCCTTGATTCATGACGTGAGCAGTGTGTCGCTCATCGCGGCGCTGCAGTGCACTGCTCACAGTCATCTCCAACATTAATTTATCGCCTTTTCGCTGCTTCTCTGTCCCTGGTAACAACCCTCGGAAAGCGTCACGCGAAAAAACCTTAAAATAAGTGTAGACGACCGGTCTAGTTGATCTTAGAGTAGCCACACATTCATCTACCCGACAAAAGAGATACCGCGATGAACACCCGTACCAGGCTGGCCGCACTCATCTCCTCATTAACGTTTGTCGCCCATGTCGGTATCGCCGCCGCCCAGAACACCGCCGCAAGCGCACTCGCCAAAACCGCGGTGCTGGTTCACGGCGCTGCCCAGTAATTTAATGTTGCACACCATATAGACGACCAGTCTATTTAATTCGCTCGAAAATTTGTCGTGATCCCACGATCCCACACTGAAAACAGGACGCTCAACATGAAAATTCTTATGGTACTGACCTCCCACGACACCCTGGGCAACACGGGCCGCAAGACCGGTTTCTGGCTGGAAGAGCTGGCAGCCCCCTACTACGCCTTTCTAGAAGCCAACGCCGACATCGTCCTGGCCTCGCCAAAAGGCGGCCAGCCACCACTGGATCCGAAAAGCAACGAGCCATCGTTCCAGACCGACGTGACCCGCCGCTTCGAGAAAGACGCCGCGGCGACCGCACAGCTCGCCAACACCGTGCGGCTGGACAGCGTTTCGCAAGCTGATTTCGACGCCGTGTTCTACCCAGGCGGCCACGGCCCACTGTGGGACCTGGCGGAAGACCCTAAGTCGATTCAACTGATCGAAGCATTCCTGGCTGCCGGCAAGCCTGCTGCCCTGGTGTGCCACGCTCCCGGCGTACTGCGCCACGTGAAAAAGCCTGACGGCACTCCGCTGGTCGCTGGCAAAAAAGTTGCTGGTTTCACCAACACCGAGGAAGAGGCGGTAGGCCTGACCAACGTCGTGCCCTTCCTGGTTGAAGACATGCTGATCGCCAATGGCGGCGTCTACTCCAAGGGCGCTGACTGGTCCTCCTACGTCGTCAGCGACGGCCTGCTGATTACCGGCCAGAACCCGGGTTCTTCCACCGAAGCCGCTCAGGTCCTGATCGCCAAGCTGAACTCGCTCAAGGCCTGAGCCCGCCCCCACGGGACTTGTCTTAGCTATCCGCAGCCCCATCCGGGACTGCGGTGCCAGCCACTCGATACCCTGGAGGCACCACGATCACGTTCAATCTGGAACGCATCAAAGCCGCCGGCTGGCTTAAGGAGCCAACTACATCGGTGATCAGTGGGTAGCGGCGGATCATGCAATGTCTACGGTGTCATTGACCCGGCCACCGAAGCACAATTTGTACAAGCTTCCTCGGGTTGTGCTCGGCAATATGAGCGGTGGTGAAACTGATAGTTATTTGCTATCGAAGCCTAAGATTTGATGAATTTGTAGATATCATTTCGATGATCAATAATCCTTCCAAGCCGACTAGCCGGCAGCTCCACGTCCGACCTGAGAGAGATTGAGCATGAGCCAGAACAAAGTCCTTACAACCGCCAGCGGTGCTCCCGTTGCAGACAACCAGAATTCCCGTTCCGCCGGCCCACGTGGCCCCTTGCTGCTCGACGATTTTCACCTGATCGAGAAGCTTGCTCACTTCAACCGTGAGAATATCCCCGAGCGTCGCGTACACGCCAAGGGCTCGGGTGCTTACGGCACCTTCACGGTCACTCAAGATATTACGCAGTACACCAGCGCCAAGCTGTTCGACTCCGTCGGCAAGCAAACCCCAACCTTCCTGCGATTTTCCACCGTCGGTGGTGAACGTGGTTCGGCTGATACCGAGCGCGACCCACGTGGTTTCGCCCTGAAGTTCTACACCGAAGAAGGCAACTGGGACATCGTGGGCAACAATACCCCCGTGTTCTTCATTCGCGACCCATTGAAGTTCCCCGACTTCATCCACACCCAGAAGCGCCTGCCGCAAAGCAACTTGAAGAGCGCGCAGATGATGTGGGACTTCTGGTCGCACTCCCCAGAGGCGCTGCACCAGGTCACTATCCTGTTTTCGGACCGTGGTATCCCTGATGGCTATCGCCACATGCACGGCTTCGGCAGTCACACCTACAGCCTGATCAACGCCAAGGGCGAGCGTCACTGGGTCAAGTGGCACTACAAGACCAAACAAGGGATCAAGAACCTGGCACCGGCTGAAGCTGCACGCCTGGCCGGTACTGATCCGGATTACGCCCAGCGCGATCTGTTTGGTGCGATCGAGCGCGGTGATTTCCCGAAATGGCGCGTCTGCATTCAGATCATGACCGAGGCCCAGGCCAACGCTCATTACGAGAACCCTTTTGACGTGACCAAGACCTGGTCGCAGAAGGAGTTCCCATTGATCGAAGTCGGCGAGTTGGAACTGAACCGCAACCCGCAGAACTACTTCGCTGAAGTCGAGCAGGCTGCGTTCGGCCCAAGCAACATGGTTCCAGGTGTAGGCCTGTCGCCAGACCGTATGCTGCAAGGTCGCGTTTTCGCGTATGCGGATGCTCACCGTTACCGCGTCGGTACCAATCACCAGCAACTGCCGGTGAATACCCCGCGCAACCCAGTGAACAGCTACCAGCGTGATGGTTCGATGGCCTTCGGCAGCAACGGTGGTGCTGCGCCTAACTACGAGCCAAATAGCTACTCGGATGCACCGAAGCAGGCGCCACAGTACGCAGAGCCGGCATTGGCCCTTGGCGGTGCTGCTGATCGCTACGATCATCGTGAAGACGACGATTACTACAGCCACGCTGGCGCGCTGTTCCGCCTGATGAATAATGAGCAGAAAGCCTTGCTCACCAACAACATCGCCGGCGCGATGGCCGGGGTTTCCCGCGACGTGGTTGATCGTCAGCTGCAACACTTCTTCCGCGCTGACCCGGCGTACGGAGAAGCTATCGCAAAGGCATTGGACGCACAGGCTAACTAGCCTTAACGAAAAGCAAAACCGCCCTCATCCGGGCGGTTTTTGCGTTATTCAAACAACTTTTATAAGAATGCCTTCGCTTTTATCGCGCACGCGGCGTAATCAAATCTGACGCCAAAATCCAGCCCTGCACTTCTTCCCCCACCCAGCCAACCCAACGCGCGCCCAGCGAGACTGATTTAGGGACGGTACCTTCGTCGATGTACCTCTGACGGCCCAGACCACGATTAAAAAAGAATAGTTCGTACGATGGCAGGCTTAAGGGGCCCTCGAAGCGGACCGCGCGAAATCTGAGAGGGGGGACAAATGGGGGGGACAAAATCATCAGACAAGAAAAAGCCCCGTAAAACGGGGCTTTTTCTTAATAATGTGGCGGTGAAGGAGAGATTCGAACTCTCGATACAATTTCTTGTATACACACTTTCCAGGCGTGCTCCTTAAGCCACTCGGACACTTCACCGTATCTCGTCAAACCAGTTCAGTCTGTCGAGGCGCGCTAATGTAGTCGAAAGCCTTTCTGATGGCAAAGGTTTTTTTTAGAATTTTCATGCGCTTAGACGGCTATGCCGTGACGCGCCCGGCGAGGGCGTTGATTCTGCCATTCTCCGGCATCGGCGGCAGGTGTTTGGGGCGGTTGCTGCGCCCTGCCCAAGGGTGTCTATGCTTGGGGATGCAGGAAAAGTCTGACTGAGCAGTCAGTCACGGCGCTTTACCGGGGCGGGCGTGGTGGGTAACGTCTGCGCATGCATGCCTATAAACAGCCTCTCTATAACAAGCCCTACAAGGAACCGCGTCATGAGTGAGTTGATCTCCTACCACCTCGAAGACGGTATCGCGACACTGACCTTGAGCAACGGCAAGGTGAATGCCATTTCTCCGGCGGTGGTCGCTGAGTTTAATGCGG
The DNA here is from genome assembly GCF_049896045.1 of Pseudomonas sp. PWP3-1b2. NCBI lineage: Bacteria > Pseudomonadati > Pseudomonadota > Gammaproteobacteria > Pseudomonadales > Pseudomonadaceae > Pseudomonas > Pseudomonas sp. PWP3-1b2. Next base: position 32,782 of record NZ_JAFCTN010000037.1, on the reverse strand, counting down.
CGCTGGATCAGGCCGAGAAGGATCGGGCGGTGGTGATCATCACTGGCACGCCGGGGATTTTGTCGGGTGGTTATGATTTGAAGGTGATGACGGCCGGGCCTAAAGAGGCGATTGGCTTGGTGACCTCCGGCTCTACGCTGGCGCGTCGTCTGTTGTCGCATCCGTTCCCGGTGATTGTGGCGTGCCCTGGGCATGCGGTGGCCAAGGGCGCGTTCCTGTTGTTGTCGGCAGACTACCGGATTGGCGTGGAAGGCCCGTTCAGCATTGGCCTGAATGAGGTGGCGATTGGCATGACCATGCACCACGCCGGGATTGAGCTGGCGCGGGATCGCCTGCGCAAGTCGGCGTTTCATCGTTCGGTGATCAATGCGGAGATGTTTGACCCGCAGGGCGCGCTCGGCGCGGGCTTCCTCGATAAAGTGGTCGCTCCCGAAGAACTGCCCGCGGCGGCGCTGGAAGCGGCGCGTCAGTTGAAGAAAATCAATATGAATGCGCACAAGCACACCAAATTAAAAGTACGCAAGGCGCTGCTGGAAGCCTTGGACGATGCAATCATCCAGGATCAGACTCACTTCTGAATCGATTCCTACATCAGCTATGCCAAAGCCCGACCTTGAGTCGGGCTTTTTCTTACAACTTAATCAGAAATGGCCGTAGCCGCTCTGGCTGGGCTGTGCTGGCACTTGTTGAAACATATGCTTAAACATCGCCTATCTCCCACGTCAGTCGGGGCAATTGCCGAATACAGTGCACAACCGTACACTGCGCCAAATTTTGTCCCGACGGGCTGTGTCGATGCTTTTTGTGTTTCGTATGTTGTTGATGGGCCTGCACTTTATGCTCGCCGGTGTGCTGGGCGTGCTGCTGGGGATTTGTCGGCCGTTCAATCCGGATAACGGTCGCCTGTGCGCGCGCCTTTATGGGGTGCCTGCGATGTGGTTGTTGCGGCTGAGGGTTAAGGCGGATGTCGATTCGCTGCGAAACAAGCCCGGCAGTTGCGTGATCATTGCCAACCATCAGTCCAACTACGACCTGTTTGTGCTGGGCACCGTAGTGCCTTACCGCACGGTGTGTATTGCCAAGAAGAGCCTTAAATGGGTGCCGTTGTTCGGCCAGTTGTTCTGGCTGGCGGGCAATGTGTTGATCGACCGGGGCAATGCGCACAAGGCGCGTCGCGCGATGTTGACCACCACGCATACCTTGCAGCATGAGGACACGTCGATCTGGGTGTTTCCGGAGGGCACGCGCAACCTGGGCAAAGGGTTGTTGCCGTTCAAGAAAGGCGCGTTTCATATGGCGATTGCGGCGGGTGTGCCGATTGTTCAGGTGTGCGTGAGCAATTACGTCAACCATATGCAGCTGAATCGCTGGGACAGCGGTGATGTACTCATACGTTCGTTAGCGCCGATTCCTACGTCTGGCATGACTGCAGATGACGTGCCTCACTTGATGCAGCGTTGTCAGGAACAGATGGATGAATGCATCCAGGCAATGGACCGCGAGTTGCAAGCCGCTTGGATGCCGGCGCGCTTGTAATTTGGGGGGGCTTCGCACCCCGGCGCAAGCAAGCTTGCTCGCCACAAAAAACGCGTCTCTACCACCGTAACAACGGAACGTCATTCAGGCTAAGCTGCCCAACATCAGTCCTCCCAACAAGAAGCGATCAGCACCATGGGTAGAGTTGTTGCGGCAGCTGTCTACAGCGCCGGTAAGAAAGTCACGGATATCACCCTCGACGAGGGCGCAGCGTGGGCTGCCAAACCCGGTCACTTTGTGTGGATCGGCCTGGAAGAGCCCGACGCCCAGGAGCTGGCCAACTTGCAACGCCAGTTCAACCTGCATGAGCTGGCCATCGAAGACGCCCTGGAAAAACACAGCCGCCCGAAGCTTGAAACCTTCGGCGACGCACTGTTTATCGTCACCTATTCACCGGTGCGCGAGAACGGCAAGCTGGAGTTTATCGAAACCCATATCTTTGCCGGCAGCGGCTACATCATCACTGCGCGCAACGGGCATTCGGCGTCCTACGGCTTTGTGCGCCAGCGCTGTGAGGCGCGGCCGCTGTTGCTGGAGCATGGGGAAGATTTCGTACTCTATGCGCTGCTGGATTTCGTCACCGAAAACTACCAGCCAGTGAGCGAGGCGATACACGCCGAGATCGATGAGCTGGAGCGTAATGTGCTGTGCAGCTCGCTCAGTGAACGCGACATCCAGAAGATCCACGGCCTGCGCCGCGATGTGCTGCGGCTCAAGCGTTATGTGGCGCCAATGGTAGAGATCAGCCAGGAATTGCAGAAACTGAGCTTTCCGTTTATCGACAAGAACATGCGCCCGTATTTCCGGGACGTGCAGATCCACGTGACGCGGCAGATGGAAGACCTCACCACCCTGCGCGATATCGCCAGCCAAACCATCGAGATCGGTGTGTTGCTGGAGGCTTCGCGGCAAAGCGTGGTGCAGCGCAAGTTCGCCGCATGGGCAGCAATTTTGGCGTTCCCCACGGCGGTGGCGGGGATTTATGGGATGAACTTCCAGAACATGCCCGAGCTGCAATGGCACTACGGCTACTTTGCGGTGCTCGGGTTTATTGCGGTGGGCTGCACCAGTTTGTGGGCCAGCTTTAAACGGTCGGGCTGGCTTTAAGCGCCAGCTTCCGGCTTGTGCGCCACGAAGCGCATCATCCACTCCGCCACGGTGGCGCCGTGGTGGTCGCGCTCAAGGCTGGCGACACCGTGGGTGTATACCTTTTCTCCGAGGGTTGTCTGAAGAATCTCCAGCAGCTCGCGGGAATAGTCGTGGACGAATTCCGGGTGGCCCTGGAAGCACAGCACTTGGTCTTCGATGTGGTACGCCGCAAACGGGCAAAAATCGCTGGAGGCGATAACTGTGGCGTTTTCCGGCAAGGTGGTGACCTGGTCCTGATGGCTGATCAGCAGGGTCAGTTCTTCCACCACCGGGCTCATCCACGGCGCCTTGGCGTTCAGTTTGTAGTCATGGATGCCCATGCCCCAGCCTTTGCTGGCGCGCTCGGTTTTGCCGCCCAACAACAGCGCCAGTAACTGGTGACCGAAGCAGACGCCGAGCAATTTGTCACCGCGTGCGTAGCGCTCAAGCAGGTAGGTTTTGAGGGTTTGGATCCACGGATCGGTGCCGAAGGAATCGGCCTTGCTGCCAGTGATGAGGTAGGCGTCGAACACTTCATCATCCGAAGGGTATTCACCCTGCACCACGTTGTAGACCACAAACTCGGCGGCAATCGGCTGTTTGGAAAACAGACGCTTGAACATCTGCCCGTACCCTTGGTACTGATCGATCAAACCTGGACGCAGGATATCGGTTTCCAGGATACAGACGCGTAGCGACATAAAAAATACCTGACACGGTGATGGGAATAATGCACACCTCAGAGCCTGCCTTGAAATACCCCTGCAAAGCAAGTCCCAGTGGATGCTCCCACATTTTGATCATCGAAAGGCTTCTCCTCGTGCGGCCTTCTCCAGCAACAGCGCCGGCGGCGCGAAGCGTTCACCGTATTGCTCGGCCAGATACCTCGCCCGCGCGATGAAGTCGTTCAAACCGTATTGATTAATAAACTGCAACGCGCCACCACTCCACGCCGCAAAACCAATGCCGAAGATCGAACCCACGTTGGCGTCAGCCGTGGACATCAACACGCCCTCCTCCACACAACGCACGGTTTCAATCGCCTGGATAAACAGCAACCGGTCACGCACATCCTGCGGCGATATCTGTTTGCCGGGTTGTTCGAAGCGGGCTTTCAGCTCGGGCCACAGGTGTTTCGGCCCGCCCGCCGGATAATCATAAAACCCGCCGCCCGCCGCTTTGCCTGCGCGGTTGTACTCGTTCACCAGCAGATTGATCACCACTGTCGCCGGGTGCGCGGGCACCGCCTTGCCTTCGGCCTGCAGATCCTTCGCCGTTTGCTGTCGGATATGGCTCATCAAACTGAGTGACACTTCATCCGACACCGCTAAAGGCCCCACCGGCATACCCGCCTTGCGCGCTTCGGTTTCGATCATCGGCGCGGCCACGCCTTCGCCGAGCATGGCGATGCCTTCGTTGGTGAAAGTGCCAAACACCCGAGAGGTAAAAAAGCCTCGGCTGTCGTTGACCACGATCGGGGTTTTGTTGATTTGCAGGACGAAATCGAAACCTCGGGCCAGGGTTTCGTCGCTGGTCTTAGCGCCTTTGATGATTTCAACCAACGGCATTTTGTCGACCGGGCTGAAAAAATGCAGGCCGATGAATCTGGCTGGGTCGGGCACCGCAGTCGCCAAGCCGCTGATGGGCAAGGTCGAGGTGTTGGAGGCGATTACCGCGTCGGCACCCACCACGCTTTGCGCGGCCGCCGTCACGCTGGCTTTGAGTTCACGGTCTTCAAACACGGCCTCGATGATCAAGTCGCAGCCGGCCAGGTCGGCAACAGAGGCCACGGGATGAATCCGCGCGAGAATGATTTCGCGCTGTTCGGCGGTCATTTGCCCACGGCTGACTTTCTTGTCGAGCAACGCGGCCGAGTGCGCCTTGCCCTTCTCGGCGGCGGCCAGGTTGATGTCTTTGAGCACCACCTCAACGCCCGCACTGGCACTGACATACGCGATGCCCGCGCCCATCATGCCGGCGCCCAGCACGCCGACTTTGCGCGTGACATAAGGCGTGAACCCTTTGGGCCGCGAGCTGCCCGCGTTGATTTCATTGAGCTGGAACCAGAAGGTGCCGATCATGTTTTTTGCGACTTGGCCGGTCACCAGCTCGGTGAAGTAACGGGTTTCGATCAGGTGTGCGGTGTCGAAATCGACCTGCGCGCCCTCAACCGCGGCGCAGAGAATTTTCTCCGGCGCGGGGAAACAGCCATTGGTTTTACTGCGCAAAATCGACGGCGCGATGGCCAGCATCTGCGCAACTTTTGGGCTCGACGGTGTGCCGCCTGGAATCTGATAGCCCTTGTTGTCCCACAGCTGTTTAGCCTCAGGATTGGCCAGAATCCAGGCGCGGGATTTGGCGAGCATTTCGTCGCGGTTCAACGCCAACTCATCGATCAACCCCGACTGCAACGCCTGCTGCGGCCGGACCTTTTTGCCTTCGAGCAAATACGGCAAGGCCTTTTCCAGCCCCAACAAACACACCATGCGCACTACTCCGCCGCCGCCCGGCAACAGCCCCAGCGTAACCTCGGGCAACCCCAGCTGTACCGACTTGTCATCCAGCGCGACGCGGTAATGGCACGCCAGGCAAATCTCCCAGCCGCCGCCGAGTGCGGCGCCATTGATCGCGGCCACCACCGGCTTGCCGAAGGTTTCCAGGCGGCGCAGTTGCGACTTCAGTACCACCACGCCGTCGTAAAAATCCTTGGCGTGCGCCTTGTCGACCTTGATCAGTTCATTGAGGTCGCCGCCGGCAAAAAAGGTTTTCTTCGCCGAGGTGATGACCACGCCGGCAATATTTTCTTTCTCCGCTTCCAGGCGCATGACAGTGGCCGCCATGGCCTCGCGGTACACACCGTTCATGGTGTTGGCGCTCTGGCCGGGCATGTCGAGGGTCAGCACCACGATCTGGTCCTGGCCTTTTTCGTAACGAATGGCTTCGGTCATGACAACTTCCTTGGGCTCAGAGGCGTTCGATGAGGGTGGCGATGCCCATGCCACCGCCGACACACAGAGTGGCCAGGCCGTAGCGCTGCTGGCGCATTTCCAGTTCGTCGAGCAGCGTGCCGAGGATGGCGCAGCCGGTGGCGCCCAACGGGTGGCCCATGGCGATGGAGCCGCCGTTGACGTTGACACGCGCGGCGTCGATGCCCATGTCTTTGATGAATTTCAGGACGACAGAAGCAAACGCTTCGTTGACTTCGAACAGGTCGATGTCTTCCACGCGCAGGCCGGCTTTGGCCAGGGCTTTGCGGGTGGCCGGCGCTGGCCCGGTGAGCATGATGGTGGGGTCGGTGCCGGTGACGGCTGTCGCTACGATCCGCGCGCGCGGTTGCAAGCCGAGTTCGCGGCCCTTGGCCTCGGAGCCGATGAGCATCAGCGCAGCGCCATCGACAATGCCGGAACTGTTGCCCGGTGTGTGCACGTGATGGATGCGCTCCACATGGCTGTAGACGCGCAACGCGGTGGCGTCGAAACCCATCTGGCCCATCATTTCAAAGCTCGGCTTGAGTTTGCCCAGGCCTTCGAGGGTGCAGTCGCCGCGGATAAATTCGTCGTGGTCGAGCAGTACGATGCCGTTTTGGTCCCTCACCGCGATCAGCGATTTATTGAAGGAACCGTCTGCGCGTGCCCGTGCCGCTTTCTGCTGGGACTGTAGGGCAAAGGTGTCGACGTCGTGGCGCGTGAAGCCCTCCAGGGTGGCAATCAGGTCCGCACCAATGCCCTGGGGCGTGAAGTGGCTGTGCAGGTTGGTTTGCGGGTCAAGCACCCAGGCGCCGCCGTCGCTGCCCATGGGCACGCGGGACATCGACTCGACGCCGCCGACCACCACTAAATCCTCAAAGCCTGAGCGCACTTTCATCGCGCCGAGGTTCACCGCTTCGAGGCCCGAGGCGCAGAAGCGGTTGATCTGTACACCGGCGACGCTGATGTCCCAGTCCGCGACCAGTGCGGCGGTCTTGGCGATGTCGGCCCCCTGGTCGCCCACGGGGGTGACGCAGCCGAGGACGATGTCATCCACCTGGTGCGTGTCGAGGTCGCTGCGACCCGCCAGCGCCGTGAGCAGGCCCGCCACCAGATTGACCGGTTTGACGCTGTGCAGGGCGCCGTCGGCCTTGCCTTTACCCCGGGGCGTGCGTATCGCATCAAAGATCAAAGCTTGGGTCATGACATCCTCGAACCGCAGTGCGTGTTCTTCTACCTTAGGCCCGATTGACACGGTTTCAATGACGGATGCGCTCATCTGTTTTGACCCCCACGCTCGGACGAACGGTACTCAGCTAAGGGAAAGTGCTGATTAATCGTTTTAGCTGTCTAGCCAAGGCATTGGCGCCAACATGGCGTTAAGCCTCATGCCCTTTTAAGTCGAAATGCTGATCAGCTGATATGAAATGGATCTAAGCCACAAAGAACGAGGGCTCTAAGGTTGAATCAGTAAGAGACTGCTGCCGGGTTTTGCTGGAGCGGTTGTAAGAAAAGTGCAACGTCACATCGCGATACTGAATTTATCCGACACGCGTTTGACGCTCAGGAATAACAACAAAAGGCAGTCAGCCATGTTCAAACAATCAAAAGTACGTCAGGCGGGACTTATTCTCTTCGCCACCACACTGATTCTGATCTTGCCCAATTTAACCAAGATTATTGGGTGACGACTCGCGCCTCACCTTCTGTGCACGCGTTGCACCAGAACTACAGCTTTTGACAGCACCTGCCGGGACGTTGCGAATAGCGGTCCTGTTGCAGGGGCTGTCTTTTTACGTGCAGATTTCCGGTATCGTGGGCCTCACCGCCACTTCGATCCGGGCTCTCTCTTGAAATCCACCTTCGCCTTTCTCGCCTTGCTGATCGCCCTTCCGGGTTCGGCCGCGCAGTTGACCCTTGAGCTGGACCACAGCAGCAAAACCTGGCAAACCGCCGAGTTGCTGGCGCGCAAGGATGTGCAGACGGTGCAGGTCCCTGATGACGTTTCCTACAAGCGCACCATGACGTATCGGGCAGTGCCACTGGCCGCTCTCTTGCAGGGCCTGAAGCCTGTGAACCATCTGCAAGCCGTTGCCCTCGATGGTTTTGCCGCTGAGCTCAGCGCTGCGCCGTTGCTGCAAACCCACGGCGCCCGCGCGTGGTTGGCGGTGGAAGATCCGGCCCATCCGTGGCCTGCGCTGGCGGACGGCAAGCCGAGTGCAGGGCCGTTTTACCTGGTGTGGACTGACCCAAAAGCCGGAAATATCAGCCCCGAGCAGTGGCCGTTCCAGCTGTCGAGGATCAAGCAGATGAAGACGGTGGCCGAGCGGTTTCCGGCGTTGCTGCCTGACCCGACATTGGCCGCGAATGATCCGGTGAATCAGGGTTTTGCGGTGTTCCAGAAGAACTGCCTGGCCTGCCATCGCTTGAATGGCGCCGGCGATGCGCAAGTGGGGCCGGACCTGAATGTGCCCTACAACCCGACTGAATATTTCAGCGGCGATTTTCTCAAGCGTTACATCCGCGACCCGCAGAGCCTGCGGCACTGGCCGCAGGCGAAGATGCCGGCGTTTGCGGCCAGTGTGTTGCCGGATGGCGAGCTGGATTTGCTGGTGGGGTATTTGAAGCATATGGCGGGGCGCAAGCAGCAGCCCTGAAAAGCACACCACCCACTGTGGGAGCTGGCTTGCCTGCGATAGCGGTGGGTCAGCTGCATCTGTATCAACTGGCAGGCAGCCATCGCAGGCAAGCCAGCTCCCACATTTGGCCTGCTTCGTTCTGGAGATTATTGCTGCTGGACTGAAATCACCGGCGTCGGCGCCACAAACACTTTCGCATGCATCTGCTCATGCCCGCCGCCACGGCGCATGCCGCGCACCGGGCACGCGTCGAGGTAATCCAGGCCCACGGCCAGCTTGAGATGCCGTTCCGGGCGCGCCAATTGGTTGGTCACGTCAAAGCTGTACCAGGCGTCATCCAGCCAGGCTTCGGCCCAGGCGTGGCTGGCGAGGTGCGCGGTGTCCTCAGAGTACAAATACCCCGACACATACCGCGCTGGAATCCCCAGGCTGCGCGCGCAGGCCAGGAACGCATGGGTGTGGTCCTGGCACACACCCGCGCGCCCGGCGAAAGCCTTGGCGGCGCAGGTGTCGACCTCGGTGGCGCCGGGTGTGTAAACCATGGCTTGGTTAAGCGCGTGCATCAGGTCAATTAACGCAGTGCGGTCACGCCGCTGATGGCAATGCTGCCCGGCAAAGCCACGCAAGGCTTCGTCGGGTTCGGTCAGGCGTGTGCTGCGCAGGAACGGAAAGGCGGACTGGCTCTCGTGTTCCGCCTCGCGCAACTCGTCAATATCCACTTGGCCACGGGCGCCGATGATGATTGCGTCGTGGGGCTCGTCCAGGGTCAGCACGTGCAGGATGTTGCCGAAAGGATCGACTTGCGCGCGCACCGGGCGCGGCAGGTCAAGTTGCCAACTGATGACACGCTGGCGCTCGCTGTCGTGGGGCGTGAGGCGCAGGTACTGAATGCTCGCACGCACCTGGTCTTCGTAGTGGTAGGTGGTTTCGTGGCTGATGGAGAGTCTCATGCGGCCTCCAGGTAGGAACTGTAGATGGCGTCGCCCAACTGGCGCACCAAGGGGATAAAGTCGGTCAGCCAGGCGTGCAGGCCTTCCTCGAGAATTTCGTCGATCGCGGTGAAGCGCAGACGCGCGTCCATTTCGGCGGCCAGGCGCTGGGCCGGTCGGCCATTGAGGCCGGGCAAGCTGGCGAGGATCTGGTCGATCTCTTCGCTGCACGCCCTCAAGGACCGCGGAACGTCGGCGCGTAACAGCAGCAACTCCGCCACTTGCCGGGCGCCAGGGGCGTCGCGATAGATTTCGGTGTAGGCCTCGAACGACGACAACGCACGCAGCAAGGCGCTCCACTGATAGTAGGCGTGGGCTGTGCCGTCGGTGACGGCAGCGGCCTGGTCGCCGGCCATTTCGTAGCGCGCATCGAGCAGGCGCAGGGTGTTGTCGGCGCGTTCGATAAACGTGCCCAGGCGAATAAAACGAAACGCATCGTTACGCATGATGGTGCCGTACGTGGCGCCCCGGAACAGGTGCGAGCGTTCCTTGACCCACTCACAGAACCGGCTCATGCCGTAACGGCTGAGCCCTTGCTGGGCGATGTCACGAATATCCAGCCAGGTGGCGTTGATGTTTTCCCACATGTCGGCGGTGATTCGCCCACGCACCGCATGGGCGCTGGCCCGCGCAGCGCCGAGGCAGCTGTAGATGCTCGCCGGGTTGGCGGCATCCAGAGCAAAAAAGTGCAGCAAACGTTCGGCGTCCAGTTCGCCATGACGCTCGTGGTAGTCCTCCAAAGTGCCGGTGATCAGCAGCGGCATGGCCAGTTCGTGCAAGCCATCGCCACGCCCGTCCTGAGGCATCAGCGACAGCGAATAGCTGACATCAAGCATGCGCGCGAGGTTTTCCGCACGCTCCAGGTAACGCGACATCCAGTACAAATCCGAGGCAGTTCTACTCAACATGGCATCAGTCCTCGACCACCCAGGTGTCTTTGGTGCCGCCGCCCTGTGACGAATTGACCACCAGCGAACCTTCACGCAGGGCCACGCGGGTCAGGCCACCGGGCACTACGCGGGTTTCCTTGCCGGACAACACGAACGGACGCAGGTCGATATGGCGCGGTGCAATACCGTTTTCGACGAAGGTCGGGCACGTGGATAAGCACAGGGTCGGCTGGGCGATATAGGCGTGGGGTTTGGCTTTGATGCGCTCACGGAAGGCTTCGATTTCCGCCTGGGTGGATGCAGGCCCCACCAGCATGCCGTAGCCGCCGGAACCCTGGGTTTCCTTGACCACCAGGTCCGGCAGGTTGGCCAGCACGTGGGACAACTCGTCGGGCTTGCGGCACTGAAAAGTAGGAACGTTCTTCAGAATCGGCTCTTCATCCAGGTAAAAACGGATCATCTCGGTAACGAACGGATACACCGACTTGTCGTCCGCTACCCCGGTGCCGATGGCATTGGCCAGTACCACATGGCCCGAGCGATAGGCCGCGAGCAGGCCGGGCACACCGAGCATGGAGTCCGGGTTGAAGGCCAGCGGGTCAAGAAAAGCGTCGTCAAGACGGCGATAGATCACGTCCACCGCCTTGGGGCCGTCGGTGGTGCGCATGTACACGCGGTCGTCGCGCACGAACAGGTCGGCGCCTTCCACCAGTTCCACGCCCATCTCTCGGGCCAGGAACGCATGTTCAAAGAACGCGCTGTTGAAACGCCCAGGGGTCAGCACCACCACGCTGGGGTTATCCAGCGGGCTGGCGCTTTTCAGGGTGTCGAGCAGCAGATTGGGATAATGGTCGATGGGCGCAATGCGCTGGGCGGCGAACAGTTCGGGGAACAAGCGCATCATCATCTTGCGGTCTTCGAGCATGTAGCTGACGCCGCTCGGTGTACGCAGGTTGTCTTCAAGCACGTAGTACGTGCCGTCGCCATCGCGTACGAGGTCGACACCTGATACGTGGGAATACAGGTCACGGTGCAGGTTCAAGCCCTGCATCGCCAACTGGTATTGCTCGTTGGCCAGCACTTGTTCGGCGGGAATGATCCCGGCCTTGATGATGCGTTGCTCGTGGTACAGGTCGGCGAGAAACATGTTCAGCGCCTTGACCCGCTGAATGCAGCCGCGTTCGACAATTTGCCATTCACTCGCCGGAATGCTGCGCGGGATGGTGTCAAACGGGATCAGCCGTTCGGTGCCCTGCTCATCGCCGTAGAGGGTGAAAGTGATTCCGGCGCGGTGGAACAGTAAATCGGCCTCACGCCGACGCTGCGCGAGCAACTCGGGAGGGGTTTCAGCTAACCAGCGGGCGAACTCGCGGTAATGGGGGCGGACTTGCCCTGCCCCGTCGTACATTTCATCGTAATAAGTGCGGATCATGCCGAACTCCTTGTCACCCGGGCGAAAGAACCATCGCAAGGCCCGTGCCAGCGGCATAAACACTTAAGAATCAGTGAGTTGAATAAAGGCGAAGATTTCATCGCACCGTCCTGGTGCATGGAATGCCCGCCGTCGTACCCCGCGCTTCATCCGAAGGCGGGTTTTGACTATCAACAGCATAGTCAGAGTTGATTTCACTGCCCGGTTGCACCTGCGGATAATCACCAACATCTGCTGAAAAGGATGCGTCCTACACCTTCAGCGCACCGATCTTCCCTTTAGGCCACCCTCTTTGGGTGGCTTTTTTTTGGTGCAGAAAAAGTTCGCGCATGGTCCGAATACCTTTCCACTACAGATACAAAAACGGCCGACCCAAAGGTCAGCCGATACGCTGCGTTGCTCATAAAATCCAGCTACATGGGTAACCCACGCACCTCCTGCTTGACGCCCCATCCTTCGATGATTCCGCCCAGCGGCTCGACCACCGCGCCAAAGTCTTGCTCAAAGTCTCCTATGCCGTCGTAGGTGGCAGACATGATTTTGCTCAGCTCCAGGTACCAGGCGCCGTCATCGCGCGCGCTGACCTGGGCATTCAGTGACTCTCCACGAAACCGACCCGCAGCCCTGCGCGCGCATTCCTCATCCGGGAAAATGGCGTAGAACTCGATGGGGTGGAAACGCGAAAAGTCGAAGCCGCCTTCTTTCATGCGGCGCAGAACGTTGGTGCTGATGTCTTCTTGATAGGCTGTGCTCATGAAACGTCCTCCTCAAACTGATGGATAGACTTTCCGTGCTTCCCCGGCCCGCGCCCTACTGGCGCGGGGCTGCGACATTGACATCGCTTGGGGCAATAACAACACCGAGGGAAAACAAGCATGTAGCTGACAAGACCAGACCTTAGCGATTCATTCGCTGATCTCGATTGCAGAGTAGCGCGAAGCTATCACCTCCACCAGAGGGGTTTGGAGGGTAGTCAGCGAATGTTCAGGCGGCGGGAGAAATGTCGATGATTTCAATGCTGTTCTGATCCTTGAGGATCTTGACGGTAGGCTCGGATACACGGTCTTCCAGATCATTGAGATCCAGCTCTGCAGCGACCGGCACCAACTTGTTGCGAATCATGTGCGCAGCATCTTCGAGGCTGGGCTTGTTTTCGCAGGTGAACTGCTCCACGGCCTGAACGCCATGATCATCAACGAAGGTAATTTGCCACTTTTGCATCGGTGCCTCCTCGAAAAAGCCCGCGTGTGGGCTCACATGTATCTGGACCTTGAGGGATCGGAAAACGTTCCACTCAAGGCCCGAAGCTGCGGACCCTATGCGCTTATTTTTCAGCGTGTTCCTTCAAGGCTTTCAAGGTGTTGAACGGTGCGTCCACCACAAACTTGTTCGCCAGCCACGACGGCACGCTGCCACCTGGCTCGGTGTGTACCTGATAGGTCACTTCGGTTTCCGTGGGGCTCTTTGGCACCAGTTTCCAAAACCCGTCCACTTGGGACACACGCACGTAGCCTTTCTCTTCCGGCTGGTAGGTCGGCACCTCGAGCAAGGTGCGAGTCACGCTGCCATCAGCGCCTTTGGTGGTGGTGATTTTGAGGATCGAATCACGATTACTCACGGGGAACGGCGCATTGAACTGGGAATAGGTGTAGCTGACGTCGCCTTCGTGTTTCAGCAGCTTTTGCGATTTGCACTCGTGAATCCAGGAACAGGCGCCGGCCACATCTTCCTGCAGCGCGATGATCTTGGCCATGGGCGCCTTGATCACGGTCACACCGCGATAAGCCTTGTACTTGGAGCCGGCAACTTCACTCAGCGAGACCTTGATACCGTCCTCATCCTTGGCGACCTGCCAGTCTTCAGCCTGGGCAGTGGCGGCAAACAACAGCGTAAAACCGCACACCACAGCCACTCGTTTCAGCGAACCCATTGTTGTATTCCTTATTGTTGAAGTTCCAATCGTAAACCCCATCAAGCCGCCGTCATTTGCTCCCACCAGCCGATCAAGCGGATCGCATCGGCCTGGTCGGTGCCACACACATCCAGATCCGCCTTGAAGTTACTGCACACCGCGGGGCGTTCCGGTTGACCAAACAGCTGGCATAGCTGTTCGACCGACAGGTGCAGGCAGCGTTCGCCGGCAGGTTTGCCCTGGGGCATTCCCGGCAGCGGTGAACTGATGGAGGGGGCGATGCAGCAAGCGCCACAGCCTTCACGGCATTTCATGAACAGCAGGTCCTCGACGACTCAATAGGGATGGCCGGGCTAGGGTACGCCCTTAAACAGCCGTTTTAAAATGGCCTGACAGACGTTTTTCGCACAAAAGAAATGTGACTGACCGGTCTGCGACAGATGGTCGATGGCTCTCGTCATCGTTGGGAAAGGTTATCGCTTGAATTCGAAATCCAGCGCCGCGCCTTCCACTTCTCGGCGCTCATCGTTACGCAATTGCAGTTTCATTTCATTGCTGAGCAAGCGGCCGTTGATCTGGAACGCGCTGTTATCGTTTGGCTTATCGCCAAACATCGGCGGCAACAGCGGCACGCTTTTGGGTTTGGGCATGGTGCCAATCGGTTGCAGGTGCCGGACCATGTCCGAGGGCAGGGACAGGTCCAACTGTGCCGGTGGCAGCTTGGTCTGGGCCACTTCACGGGCCGATTTGGATTTGCTCGCGATAGGTGCGCGTTTCTTCACCACGGAGGCTTTTTTCTTGGCTGCCGGGGCTTTTTTAACCGGTGCCGGTTTCTTCGCGGGAGGCTTCTGCTGGGTGCTCGACGCTGGCTGGCTATCAGCCACAGGGGCTGCCGCCAACACGGTGCCGACGTTACACAGGCTTAACAGGCCAATTACCACAGCAGCACGAAAAATAGAGGTCATATCGCCAACAGCATTAACGGCAGAAGGCCACATGCTCGCTTGTTGTGCGCGGCATGACAAGTCTGGAGATTATTCAGCAGTCGAGAGTGTCCCCATTACGCGCCTCAAAGGCCGGCTGCCGTTTCCAGGCATAACTGGCTGGCGAGCATTCCCAACGTCATCAGCGCGCGCTCTGCCTCGCGGTTCCACGGCGTACCGCAGTTGAGGCGAATACAGTGATTGAACTGTTCTGTATTACTGAATATTACGCCAGGTGCAATGCTGATGCCCTGCTGCAGTGCGCGCACGTGCAGTTCCTGGGTATTGACCCTTCCCGGCAAACTGACCCACAGGATGAAACCACCGGTCGGCCGGGTCATCTGCGTGCCCTCGGGAAAATACTGCTGCACCGCTAACTGGAAGGCGCTGAGGTTTTTACGGTACTCCTGACGGATGTAGCGCAAATGCCGGTCGTAGCCCCCGTTCTCCAGGTATGCCGCGACGCCCATTTGGGTGACGCTGCACGCTGAGTGGGTGCTGAACATCTGTAGCCGCTGGATTTCCTGCTGGTACTTGCCGGCAATCATCCAGCCGATGCGAACGCCGGGGGACAAGGTCTTGGAAAAGCTTGAGCAGTAGATCACCCGGTCAAGGCGGTCATAGGCTTTCAGGGCCTTGGTGCGGCCGAGTTCGAACATCAATTCGCCGTAGATATCGTCCTCGACGATCTGGATATCGAAGTCCGAGGCCAGCCGCAGCAGTTGTTTCTGACGTTCTTCAGGCATGGTCGCGCCCAACGGATTACTCAGGCGCGTGGTCAGTACCAGCGCTTTGATCGACCACTGGTTGGCCGCCAGTTGCAGGGCTTCCAGGCTCATGCCGGTGGCCGGGTCGCTGGGTATTTCGATAACTTTGAGGCCCAGCAGGTCGGCCAATTGCAGCAACCCGTAATAGGTCGGTGATTCAGCGGCGATCAAGTCGCCGGGGCGGGTCAACACGCGCAGGGACATCTGCAACGCATCGACGCAGCCGTGGGTGATCACCACTTCGGACGGGTCGACCACGACGCCGGCATCACGCATGCGAATCGCCACCTGACGACGCAGCGGTTCAAACCCTGGGCTGAACATGTAACTGAATGCCCGTGGGCTCTGAAAGCGCGTGACCTTGGCCAGTTGCTGGTGCAGTGCGCGCACCGGCAAATAATCGACGCTCGGCACGGCGGCGCCCAGCGGGAACACGCCTTCGCGGCGCGACTCGACCAATACCTGCTGGATGATGCTGCTGCGGGTGACCAACCCCGGGCGTTCAACGCGTGCGATGTCGGGCGTGGGCGCCGTGAGCGCCGGCGTCTGGTGCACGTAGTAACCCGATTGCGGCCGCGCCCGGATCAGCCCCTGATCTTCCAGGTTGGCGTAGGCCTGCAACACGGTTGCGTGGCTGACGTTGAGCTGAGAGCTCATCTTGCGCACCGAAGGCACACGCTCGCCGGGTTGATAGACACCGCGTCGGATGTCTTCAGCCAGTTGCTGGGCGATACGTTGGTAGAGCAACAGATTGGTCATGACGCAGCACTCGATTTCACGGGTATTTTATTTTTGTGTGAAACATACCGGCACAGTTTAGAAGTGTACGGGGACAGTTGCCACAATAGTCGAGCGCGGGCGGCAGTGATAGAAAAAACTGTAAGGGTACGGGCATGAAAAACCCGATCAGCGATCGGGTTTGCTTTGGGTGGGAGCTGGCTTGCCTGCGATAGCCGCAGCTCGGTACATCTGGCGGACCGAGGCGATACTATCGCAGGCAAGCCAGCTCCCACAGTTTTTGTGTGCACGAGCGCCTAGCGAGCAGCGCCCAGTTGGCCTTTTTCGTCGGAGAAGACGATCTCTACCCGACGGTTCTGCGCGCGGCCCCGCTCGGTGGCGTTTACGTCCACCGGGTACTGGTCGCCATAGCCTTCAACCTGGATGCGTTTTTCGTCGATCCCCAGATCCATCAGCACGTCGGCCACCGATTGCGCACGGTCGCGGGACAGTTTGAGGTTTTCCTGCTCGCCACCGGTGTTGTCGGTGTAGCCCTCGATACGCACCACGCGCTTGGGGTTCAGTTGCAGGAACTGCACGACTTTCAGCACGATGCGGTTGGCCGAGTTTTCCAGTTGCGCATCACCGGTGTCAAAAAGCACATCGCCCAGGGTCAACACCAGGCCGCGGTCGGTCTGGGTGGTGGTCAGGCTGGCGATTTGTTCTTCCAGCCACTTGCCCTGCTGCTGCACGCTGGCCAGTTTGTTTTCACGCAGGGCCAGTTGCAGGCGCTGGCGCTCCAGTTCGAGCTTGGAGCCTTTCTCGGCATTCAGGCCTTGCTCGGTGTGTTCGCGGGCAATCGCGCTGTAGCGCTGGCTCAGGTAGGCGTAATGCACCACGTCGGCGCCGCTGCCCCAGTAGCTGGACAAGCGATCGGCACGGGCCAGGGATTCACCGGCGCGAATCACGTCTTTGGGCGCAAAGCGCAGCACGTTGGCGTCTTCCTTGACGTGCTGGAAGTCATTGCCGGCCTGTTGCAAGGCCTGTTCGCTGCTCGGTTGGCTGGCGCAACCGCCGAGGGCGGCGCCTGCCAGCAACACGGCGCAGCTCAAACCACGGGTGATCAGGCTCATTGGGCGTCTCCCAGCTGCAATTGCTTGCGCAGGCGGGTGATGCGCGTGTTGAGCACGTCCAGTTGTTCCTGGCTTTTGCGGGTCAGCACTTTGGCTTCGGCCAGCCGCGCATCCAGCTCGGCCTGCTCGGCGCGCATGCGGGCGTGTTTGTAGGACTCATCAGCCATGTCAGCCTTGGCCCGGACGAATTTGTCTTCGGCGAGTTTCAGCTCAGGCGATTCGTCAGTGCTGGCACCCACGGCGCCGGCTTGTTCGAGGGCCTGCTGGGTCAGGCGAATTTGTTCATTCGGCGCAGGATCGGCTGCACATCCCGCCAAAGCGACAACGGCGAGGGCCGCGAAAAGAGGTCGAAGAGTCACTGTAAATCCTTACTTTGCTGGGGTGCCGACGGGTTGCTGCAGTTGCGCTTTCCAACGCTCAAGATTGCGCTGTATGGCTTCTTGCACCACACCGGACGCGGGCAATTCTGTCATCTTTTTGGTCAGCTGTCCGCGCAGCCACGGATCATTGCAGGCCGAGTTGTGGGAGATAGCCAGGTACAGGCCGGGCCTGTCGACCGGTATTTCATGGGCGATCAGGTCATTGCTCATGCCCAGCGTCTGGGCCATGGCCATGCCGGAGTAACGCCCGGCGAGCACGTAGTCCACCTCGCCCAGCAGCAGTTTCTGGAAGGCTGGCGTCAAGGTAGGCAGGCGTTGCAGGCTGAGTTGCTGGCCGGCCAAGATGTCGAAACCGGCACTCAGCCGCGCACGTTCCGAGACCGCGCCCTTGAGCCCGTGCAGGTCGGCGGCGGTGGTGTAAGTCAGTGGCGAATCCTTGCGGGTCCAGACCAGATAGTCGATCTGCATCAGCGCCGGGTGGATGTAGTCGAGGGTGTCCAGCTCGCCCAGGTTCAGCGGTGCGTCGGCAAGAATGTCCATGCGCCCGCTGCGCACTTCGTCCAGGGCCAGTGAGCGTTTGCCGCCGTAGAGCAGGTCGATTTTAAGCCCCAGCTCTTTGCCCACCTGTTGCAGCACGTCGGCGGTGGCGCCGATCAGGTGCGTCGGGTCTTGCGGGTCACGCCATAGCAGCGGCGGTGCATCGGGGCTGCCGGTGATCACCAGGCGATCACATTTGCCGGCCGCCAGCGCCAGGCCTGGCAAGAGCGACAGGGCCAGCAATATGGGGCGCAGATCCATGGCGGTGTCTCCAGATTAAAAAGGGGCGCGCAAAAAAAGCCCGGTCACAAGGACCGGGCTCTTTATAAGTGAAGCGGCTGGATTAGACCAGCTTCTCTAACTCGGGTACGGCTTCGAACAAGTCCGCCACCAGGCCGTAATCAGCCACCTGGAAGATCGGTGCTTCTTCGTCCTTGTTGATCGCAACGATCACTTTGGAGTCTTTCATACCGGCCAAGTGTTGGATCGCGCCGGAGATACCGACGGCAATGTACAGCTGTGGCGCAACGATTTTGCCGGTCTGGCCGACCTGCATGTCGTTGGGTACGAAACCTGCGTCAACCGCAGCGCGGGAAGCGCCGACGGCTGCGCCCAGCTTGTCTGCCAGGGCGTACAGGTGCTTGAAGTTGTCACCGTTCTGCATGCCACGGCCGCCGGAAACGACGATCTTGGCAGCGGTCAGCTCAGGGCGGTCCGACTTGGCCAGCTCTTCGCCAACAAAGCTCGAAGTACCCGCATCGTGCGCAGCCGCCACAGCTTCAACGGCAGCCGAGCCCCCGTCTGCAGCAACCGGGTCGAAACCGGTGGCGCGCACGGTGATCACTTTAATGGCAGCGGTGGATTGCACGGTGGCAATGGCGTTACCGGCGTAGATCGGGCGCTTGAACGTGTCAGCGCTTTCAACCGAGATGATCTCGGAGATCTGGTCAACGTCCAGCTGCGCGGCAACGCGTGGCAGGATGTTTTTACCGTTGGACGTGGCGGCAGCCAGGATGTGGCTGTAGCCAGCGCCCAGCTCTGCGACCAGAGGGGCAACGTTTTCCGGCAACTGGTGAGCGTAAGCGGCGTTGTCGGCCAGCAGTACTTTGCTCACGCCAGCGATTTTCGCGGCGGCATCAGCCACGGCGGAAGCGCCCTGGCCAGCAACCAATACGTGGATATCACCACCAATTTTAGCGGCGGCAGCCACGGTGTTCAGGGTGGCCGGGGCCAGCACCTTGTTGTCGTGTTCAGCGATTACGAGGATACCCATGATCAGATCACCTTCGCTTCGTTTTTCAGTTTCTCGACCAGTTCAGCCACCGACTTGACCTTGATGCCCGCGCTGCGTGCAGCCGGCGCTTCAACCTTGACGGTCTTGTTGGTGGAGGCGGTGGAAACGCCCAAAGCTTCTGGAGTAACCGACTCAAGCGGCTTCTTCTTGGCTTTCATGATGTTTGGCAGGGACGCGTAGCGCGGCTCGTTCAAACGCAGGTCGGTGGTGACGATGGCCGGCAGTTTCAGGGAAACCGTCTGTGCGCCGCCGTCGATTTCACGGGTGACGGCAACGCTGTCGCCGCTCACTTCAACCTTGGAAGCGAAGGTGCCCTGGCCGTAACCGGTCAGTGCAGCCAGCATCTGGCCAGTCTGGTTGTTGTCGCTGTCGATGGCCTGTTTGCCGAGGATCACCAGCTGAGGCTGTTCCTTGTCGACAACGGCTTTGAGCAACTTGGCCACCGCCAGGGAGGTCAGCTCTTCAGCCGACTCAACCAGGATGGCGCGGTCGGCGCCAAGTGCCAGGGCGGTACGCAGCTGCTCTTGAGCAGTGGTCGGGCCGATGGAAACCACAACGATTTCAGTTGCCACGCCTTTCTCTTTCAGGCGGACAGCTTCTTCCACAGCGATTTCACAGAAAGGGTTCATCGACATTTTGACGTTAGCAAGGTCGACGCCGGAATTGTCCGCCTTGACGCGAACTTTCACGTTGTAATCGACAACGCGTTTGACAGCTACAAGAACCTTCATGGATTCCTCGTTACTCTCCGGTGAAAAGAAAGTCGCCTAGGCGAGCCTGGCGGTTGATGCTCATCGGCACACAAGGGCACCTCCAAAAACGTCGGCGGATGGCCTTGCTCACGGGAAGTGATGACCGTTCGTCAGTGGTGACTGAGAGGTCATTCTTTATCGCGGCGTGTAAACTGCGCGCCATTATTTAAGCGCGCGTCACCCGTCTTGCTTTTGGACGTGCTCTTGAAACCTGCGGTATGCCTACGGTTAGCGCAAAACCGACCGTATCTTGACCGGAACGCCTATTCTGGTCAATACGGCAAAATAGCCAGTCATAAGCCGCGTCTCTTTGATTTACCTAGCCTGCGGGCAATTCAAACAAACGTTTGTATTGGACGCTGACAGTGGTGTAGATATAATGCGCCACCCAGAGAGAAAGGTGGGTCATGTCTTTGCGCAGACGTCACCGAAACTCCACCCATTAGAAAAAAAGCCTGTTGAGCCTTGAGTAGGAGATAGCCTGTGGAACGCGAATACATGGAATTCGACGTGGTCATCGTCGGCGCTGGCCCGGCAGGCCTGTCTGCCGCCTGCCGACTGAAGCAGAAGGCCGCCGAAGCCGGTAAGGAAATCAGCGTCTGCGTGGTGGAAAAAGGCTCCGAAGTCGGCGCTCACATCCTCTCCGGTGCCGTGTTTGAACCCCGCGCCCTGAACGAATTGTTCCCGGACTGGAAAGCGCTCGGCGCCCCGCTCAACACCCCCGTGGTGCGTGACGACATCTATGTACTGCGCAGCGCCGAGGCCTCCACCAAGGTGCCTGATTTCTTTGTGCCCAAGACCATGCACAACGAAGGCAACTACATTATCTCCCTCGGCAACCTGTGCCGTTGGCTCGCCCAGCAGGCCGAGAACCTGGGCGTGGAAGTCTACCCAGGCTTCGCCGCCCAGGAAGCGTTGTTCGACGAGAACGGCGTGGTGCGCGGGATCATCACCGGCGACCTCGGCGTCGACCGCGAAGGCAACCCGAAAGAAGGCGTGTACACCCCTGGCATGGAACTGCGCGGCAAATACACGCTGTTCGCCGAAGGCTGCCGTGGCCACATTGGCAAGCAATTGATCAAGCGCTTTAACCTGGACATCGACGCCGACGCCCAGCACTACGGCATCGGCCTGAAAGAAATCTGGGAAATCGACCCCGCCAAGCATCAGCCAGGCTTGGTGGTGCACACTGCCGGCTGGCCGCTGGATATCATGAGCACCGAAAACACCGGCGGCTCGTTCCTTTACCACCTGGAAAATAACCAGGTTGTAGTGGGCCTGATCGTCGACCTGTCCTACAGCAACACCTTCCTGTCGCCGTTCGATGAGTTCCAGCGCCTCAAGCATCACCCGGTGCTGGCCCAGTACCTCGAAGGCGGCAAGCGCATCAGCTACGGCGCGCGCGCCCTGGCCAAAGGCGGCATCAATTCGTTGCCGAAGATGGTCTTCAAAGGCGGCGCCTTGATCGGCTGCGACCTGGGCACCATGAACGTGGCCAAGATCAAAGGCAGCCACACCGCCATGAAGTCCGGCATGCTCGCCGCCGACGCGGTGGCCGAGCGCCTGTTTGCCGAGTCCGAAGGCGGTGATGAGCTGACCAACTACGTCGACAGTTTCAAAGCCAGCTGGCTTTATGAAGAACTGTTCGCCAGCCGCAACTTCGGCCCGGCGATGCACAAGTTCGGCCCGATCATCGGCGCTGGCTTTAACTGGTTCGACCAGAACATCCTTGGCGGCAAAATGCCGTTCACCCTGCACGACACCAAGCCGGATTACGCCTGCCTGAAGCTGGCCAAAGACAGCAAGAAGATCAACTACCCCAAACCCGACGGCAAGCTGAGCTTCGACAAGCTGAGCTCGGTGTTCATCTCCGGTACCAACCACGAAGAAGAGCAGCCGTGCCACTTGAAGTTGAAAGACCCAAGCATCCCGATCGGCACCAACCTGCCGCTCTACGATGAACCGGCGCAGCGCTACTGCCCGGCCGGCGTGTATGAAGTGATCACCAGGGAAGACGGCGAGAAGCGCTTCCAGATCAACGCCCAGAACTGTGTGCACTGCAAGACCTGTGACATCAAGGACCCTTCGCAGAACATTACGTGGGTCACGCCGGAAGGCGCGGGCGGGCCGACTTATCCGAATATGTAAGTCAATAGCTTGAACAGAAGGCTCCCGGACGGGGGCCTTTTTTGTGGCCCATCCAGATCCAGTGTGAAAGCTGCTTTCTGTGGGAGCCGGGCTTGCCCGCGATGCAGGCAACTCGGTTTGTCAGTAAAACCCAGGTGATGCCATCGCAGGCAAGCCAGCTCCCACATTGACCGTGCAGTATTACGCGACTCGCTCTTCGCCCGGACTGCGCAAAAAGTAGCGCTTATATTCCCGACTAAACTGCGACGTACTCTGATACCCCACGTTATGCGCCGCCTGCGCCACTCCCATCCCCTCCACCAGCAATAATTGCTGCGCCTTGAGCAACCGCAATCGCTTCAAATACTGCACCGGCGACAGCAACGTGCAGCGCTTGAAATGCTCATGAAACGTCGACGCACTCATGTGCGCATACCCCGCCAGCGTCTCGATATTCAGCGGCTCGCCATAATGCGCATGCAGGTGATTCAACGACGTGGCAATTCGCGAAAACTGCCCTTGCTGTTCCACCAATGCACGCAGCACATCAGCCTGAGGCCCGCGCAAGGCGGTGAACAGTAATTCACGTACTCGCGCCGGCCCCATGATCCGGCTTTCCAGCGGATCGTGCAGGCACTCCAGCAAGCGCTCGACGCAGCCGCGCATCGCATCATCGAGCACCACCGAACTCATCGATTCCAGCGTCTGCGCCGTCGGCGGCGGCCCGGCCTGAATACCCATGGCCATCACCAACTCACCCAGCACCACGCGATCGATGCCCACCGTCACGCCGTACAGCGGCGCGTCCGGTGCCATGGCAAACGTCTCGCACTCGAACGGCACCGGCATCGCCTGGATCAGGTAATGCCCGGCGCCATACTCCAGCGTGCGCGGACCGAGGTAGGCAACCTTGCTGCCTTGGGCGACAAACATCAGGCTTGGCTCATAGATCTGCGGCCCACGCGCCACGTCGCAACTGGCGCGCAATACCTTCACGCCGGGCACATGGGTCGGGGAGAAACCGTCGCAAGGCGTCAGGCCTTCAATCAAGGAAACCAGCGCAGCATTGGCGTCGAGATGGCGGGTCAACAACATGGCAAAAAACTTCGCAAAAAGGGGATCAAAGCATCTTCGCAGGTCTGGGTCCAGAGGGATCAAAACACAGGGCACTCCCGGACGAATAGGCATGAGACTCGGAGCAATCGCCATGGCCGCACAAGGGGTCGGCGCCCAGAATACGCCGCCTCCACAGTTCATTGCTTTTGCGAGGTTTCCTCATGTACACCGCCATCGGTTACGCCGCCCAGTCGGCCACCACTCCCCTCGCCCCCATGTCGTTTGAACGCCGCAGCCCGCGCGCCGATGACGTGGCCATCGAGATTCATTACTGCGGCGTGTGCCACTCCGATATCCATCAGGCACGCAACGAGTGGGGCATCGCCGTGTACCCGCTGATGCCGGGCCACGAGATCGTCGGCAAGGTGACCGCCGTCGGCGCCAGCGTCACCACGCACAAAATCGGCGACCTGGTCGGCGTGGGCTGCATGGTCGATTCGTGTCGTCATTGCGACGCTTGCCACGCCGACCTCGAGCAATACTGCCTCGAAGGCCCGACCATGACTTACGCCACCCCGGACCGGGTTGACGGCAGCAACACCATGGGCGGCTACTCCGACAGCATCGTGGTCAGCGAACACTTTGTGGTGAAAATCCCGGCCAGGCTCGACCTGGCCAGTGCCGCGCCGATCCTGTGCGCCGGCGTCACCATGTATTCGCCCATCAAGCACTACGGTATCAAGGCTGGCGACAAAGTCGGCGTATTGGGCATGGGCGGTCTGGGCCATATGGGCATCAAGCTGGCCAAGGCGATTGGCGCCGAAGTGACGCTGTTCACCCGTTCTGCGAGCAAGGCCGAAGAAGGCCGTCGCCAGGGCGCTGACCATGTGATCGTGTCCACCGACGCCGAACAGATGAAAGCCGCCGCCGGGCACTTCGACTTCCTGCTGGACACCATCCCGGTGCAGCACGATCTGAACCCCTACCTCGACGTGCTGCGCTTTGACGGCGTGCATATCCTCGTAGGCCTGATCGAGCCGGTCGACCCTCCGGTCAACGCCGCGAAGCTGATCATGGGCCGCAAGGTGCTGGCCGGTTCCTTGATCGGCGGCATTGCCGAAACCCAGGAAGTCCTGGATTTCTGCGCCGAGCATGGCATCAGCTGCGACATCGAAATGCTCGATATCCGCAACATCAACGAAGCCTACAGCCGCATGATCGCCGGCGATGTGAAGTACCGCTTTGTCATCGACATGGCGACCCTGAAGGCCTGATCAGGCCTTCGCGCCCAACTCCGCTGACAGCCGCGCTGCCACCTGTTTGATCACAGGGATCAGCTCGGCCATTTTCTCCAGCGGCATGTAGGGCACGGTACTGGCGATGCTCAGCCCGGCGACAATGCGTCGGCTGGCATCGCGCACCGGTGCCGCGACACAGCGGATCGACGGTTCGTTGTCTTCCAGATCAAACGCATAACCCCCCACCACGTACTCGCGCATGCGCTGCTCGAACTGTGCCCAGGATTGTTCCGGGTGCTGCGGCCACTGCTGGCTCTTGCCGCCCTCCGGCAAGCTGGCTTCGTAGAGGCGCCGCCATTCCTCAGCCGAGTCATCCAGCAACATGGCCTTGCCAACCCCGGTACGTGCCAGTGGCATGCGATGACCAACCCGCGAACGCATCTCCGGGCCATAACGGCCAGGGTTCTTGTGCAGGTAGAGCACGTCGTCGTATTCGCGAATGGCCAGGTGGATGGTGTCGCCGGTCAGCGCCGACAGCTCGTCCAGGTACGGAATGGCCAGGGTCACCAACGGCAATTCTTCACGCGCCTGAAACCCCAGCTCGATCAACTTCGGCCCCAGCAGGTAACCGACTTGCGGCACCACGCGCAGGTAACGCTCTTCCACCAGGCAACTGGCCAGGCGGTGGGTAGTGCTGCGGGTGGTGCCGATGCGCTTGGCGATCTCTTTCAAGTCGCGCGCACCGGCCGCCACCGCTTGAACCACGCCCAGGCCACGCAGCAAGGTCTGGGTGCCCGTGGGCGCGGCGTCTTTGACGGGAGTGTGGGCGTTTTCCTGCATATCGGGCCTATAAATGTAAAAGCGGCTGCATTATGGCAAATACCGTCCTTCAAAACAGTGGAGATCCACTGTGGGAGCTGGCTTGCCTGCGATTAGGGAGTGTCAGCCAATAAACCGGTAACCTGACACATCGCTATCGCAGGCAAGCCAGCTCCCACATTTTGATCTCCACAGGTTCGGACGTCAGCGCTGTTTCATGCGGTCGATAATCACCGCCAGCAACAGGATCGAACCCCGAATCACATACTGATAAAACGTGTCGATGTTCTTCAGGTTCATCGCGTTTTCGATAATCGCCAGAATCAGCACCCCGGCAATTACATGCCGAATCATCCCAATGCCACCGCTCAGCGACACCCCGCCCAGCACACAGGCAGAAATCACAGTCAGCTCAAACCCCTGCCCAATCATCGGCTGGCCCGAAGTCATGCGCGAGGCCAGGATTACCCCGGCCAACGCGCCGATCAGCCCGTGCACGGCAAAGATGATGATCTTGGTGCGATCAACGTTCACCCCGGCCAGCAGGGCCGCTTCCTGGTTGCCGCCAATGGCCATGGTGTTGCGCCCGTAGGTGGTGTAGTTGAGCAGCCAGCCGAAGAACACAAAGCACAGCACGGTGATAATGATCGGCACCGGCACGCCCATCAGTTGGCCGTTGCCGAACACGAAGAAGCGTTCGTCCATCACCCCCACCGCTTTACCGCTGGAGAAAATGTAGGCCAGGCCACGCACGATTTGCATGGTCGCCAACGTCGCAATCAACGCGTTGATGCGCAGCTTGGCAATCACGATGCCGTTGATCAGCCCCACCACCAGGCCCATGGCCAGGGCGGCCGAGACGCCGAGCAGCATGCTGTCGGTGTCGCGAATCACAATACCGGCCACTACCCCGGCACAGGCGATCACCGAGCCCACCGACAAGTCGAAATGCCCCGACGCCAGGCAGAACAGCATGGTGCACGCGGCAATGCCCACCGTCGAAATCGCCAGGCCCAGGCCGCGCATGTTCAGCGGCGAAAGGAAGTTGTCGATGAACAGCGCGCTCAGCGCAAAGATGGTCAATGCGGCGAGCAGCATTACCCAATCATCAAGGAACTTGCGCTGATTGAAACCCGGCCAGAAGCCCTTTGCAGTTTTTACCTGTGACATGCCTACACCCTCGAATTCTTCAAGCCCGCGAACGCGGGAGAGCCAGTTGCAACAGCCGTGCTTCATCCGCCTGGTCGCGGGTCAGTTCGCCGGTCAGGGCGCCTTCGCTCATCACCAGAATGCGGTCGGAAATACCCATCACTTCCATCAGGTCGCTGGACACCACGATCACCGCAATGCCACTGGCCGCCAGGTTATGGATGATCTGGTAGATCTCCGACTTGGCGCCGATATCGATGCCGCGCGTGGGTTCATCCAGCAGCAGCACTTTCATCGGCATCGACAGCCAGCGACCTAAAATGGCCTTCTGCTGATTGCCGCCGGACAAATACATGATTTTCTGTTCCGCGTTCGGCGTTTTGACCTTCATCGCCTTGATCTGCTGGTCGGCGTTGCCCTTCTCCCAGCCATCACGCAACAGCCAGCCAAACGTGGCATGGGCACCGCGCGCACTGATGTTGATGTTCTCGGCAACGCTGGACAGCGGAATGATGCCTTCCTTCTTGCGGTCCTCCGGGCACAGCAATACCCCGGCGGCGATGGCATCGCGCGGCGAGCGCAATGGCAGGGCTTCGCCGCAGAGTTCCAGGCGCCCGGCGGTGGAACGCGTAAGGCCGCTGAGCAGCCGGAACAGCTCGGTACGCCCTGCCCCGACCAACCCGAACAGCCCAAGGATTTCGCCCTTGCGCACCTGAAAACTCACCGGTTCGCGCAAGCCTGGGCCGAGCAGGCCTTCGACCTTGAGCGCGACTTCAGCCTGCTCGCGCGGGCGGTAGTCATAGATATCCTGAATGTCGCGGCCGACCATGCACGTCACCAACTGGTCATGGGTCAGCGCGGCCATGTCGTCAAACGTGCGCACGAAGCGGCCGTCCTTGAACACCGTGACCGCATTGCAGATGCGGAACACTTCCTCCATGCGGTGGGACACGTACAGCACCACTTTGCCCTCATCGCGCAGGCGCGTGATGATCGCCATCAGCCGGTCGATCTCCCGCGCCGACAGGCTGCTGGTGGGTTCGTCAAACGCGATCACGTGCGCGCCACGGGACAACGCCTTGGCGATTTCCACCAGTTGGCGCTGGCCCAGGGACAGGCGACCGAGTTTTTCCTCAGGGTCGATTTCATCGGCCAAGCCTTTGAGGCAGGCCAGCGCCTGCTCACGCAAACGGCCGCGATTGACCACGCCAAAACGTGACGGCAAATGCCCGAGGAACAGGTTCTCGGCGACGGTCATTTCCGGCACCAGGTGCAGTTCCTGGTGGATCACCGCCACACCGCTGGCAATGCTGTCGGCGGCGTTTTTGAAATCCATGGTCTGTTCGCCGATCTGCAGCGTGCCGCTGCTCGGGATGTAGGCGCCGCCGAGGATTTTCAGCAAGGTCGACTTGCCCGCGCCGTTCTCGCCCATCAGCGCGTGAACTTCGTGCGGCCGCGCTTCAAAGCTGATCTGCGACAGGGCTTTCACACCGGGAAACTCCTTGCCGATGCCATTGAACCGCAAGGCCGCGCCGGTCATTTCCACAGTCCGATTTTGCTCAACTCTTCCTTGAAGTTGGCGCGGGTGATCAGGGTCACGTTGTCCAACGCTGTGAACTTGGCAGGCTCGGTGCCTTTGGTCACCCACTCAAACATTGCGGTGGCGGTTTTGTAGCCGGAAGCATCCGGGCTCAGCAACATGGAGCCGTAGAAGCCGGTGTCGGATTTTTTCAGTTCTTCAATTGCGTCGGTGCCGTTGATGCCAACGCCGATCACATTGGCCGCCTTGAAGCCGGCGCTTTCGGTGGCGCGCACGCCGCCGAGCACGGTGCTGTCGTTCATGCCGCCGATAATCAGGTTTTTCGCGGTGCCCGGCAGTTTTACCAGCGCCGAGTTGGTGGAATCCATGCTGCCCGGCACATCGAGGGTTTTCTGTGCGCTGAACAGGATGTGGTCAGCCGGCAGGCCTGCGGCCTTGAGGCCTTCTACCGAACCGTCGGTGCGTTTCTTGCCGGTTTCCAGCTCGTCAAAGGTGTTGATGACGGCGTAGGTGTCTTTCCAGTCCCAATTGCGATGCTTGGCTTCGGTGGCCATGGCTTCGCCTTGCTTCTGGCCGATCTTGTAGGCGTCCAGGCCGACGTAAGGCACGTCTTCCATGGGCTTGCCCTTGGCGTCGACGAAACGGTCATCCACCGCCAGCACTTTCAACCCGTTGAGCTTGGCCTTGGCCATGATCGCCGGGCCGAGGGACACGTCCGGCGGGCAGATCACAAAGCCTTTGGCGCCGTTGGCGGCAAGGGTGTCGATGGCCGAGAGGGTTTTCTCGCCATCAGGCACGGCGATCTTGATCACGGTGAAACCCTGGTCCTTGCCGGCTTTTTCAGCGAAGGCCCATTCGGTCTGGAACCAGGGCTCTTCTGCCTGTTTCACGAGAAAACCGATCTTCACTTCTTCGGCAGATGCGAAACCGCTAAAGGCCACCGCCAGTGCTACGGCGCCTAAAGTCTTCTTGAACCTGTTTTTGACGAGCATGGGGCACCTCTTATTGTTGGATTAATCGTGGTACATCACGGAACGCCCGCCATCGATCATCAGGCAGGTTGCATTGATAAAGGGGGCTTCGTCGGTCGCCAGGAACAGCGCCGTCATCGCCACTTCAACCGGCTGGCCGATGCGCTTGGGCGGGTGCAGGTCGAAGGCGCGCTGACGCTCGGCGTGGGGGTCGGGAAAACCGTTCCAGTAATC
Organism: Pseudomonas sp. PWP3-1b2; assembly: GCF_049896045.1. Classification (NCBI taxonomy): domain Bacteria; kingdom Pseudomonadati; phylum Pseudomonadota; class Gammaproteobacteria; order Pseudomonadales; family Pseudomonadaceae; genus Pseudomonas; species Pseudomonas sp. PWP3-1b2. Next base: position 3,593 of record NZ_JAFCTN010000037.1, on the reverse strand, counting down.
GACGTTGAGCTGGGTTTCGATGTAGCCCGGCGCGATGGCATTCACGCGAATCCCCTTGGGCGCGTATTCGATGCCCAGAGCGCGAGTGAGCCCGAGCAAGCCATGCTTGGCGACGGGGTACGGAAAGCAGCCGGGAATGATGTGGCTGGAATGGGTCGAGGCAATGTTGATGATGTTGCCGATGCCCTGCTCGATCATGTGCGGCAACACGGTGCGGCAGCCAAACCAGGCACCGTCGAGGTCAATGGCGAAGCAGCGGCGCCAGTCTTCGTAGGTCATTTCCAAAGGGTCGCGGAATACGTTGACCCCGGCGCAATTGATCAGCACGTCCACGCGACCAAAACGCTCGATGGCCACATTGACCAGCGCCTGCCATTGCTCTTTGGAAGTGATGTCGACGGCTTGCGCGACAATGTCAGCGCCGCGTTCGCGCCAGTGGGTCGCGACTTTTTCGACTTTTTCGCCCTGGATATCGGCGATGACCAGGCGCGCCTGCTGGGCCTGGAAGCACGCGACGATTGCCTCGCCAATGCCTTGGGCCGCGCCGGTGATGATCACCACTTTGTTCTTCAGCCGCTCGCCACAGGTTGGCTCGGGCACGGGGGGTAGTGACAACGGTTGGGGCTGCATCGCTTCACCTGTTTTATTTTTGGTAGTGAGTGCTGATGCTGCCGACTATAAACCTATCGTTTGAAATATCTCAATATATAAATTTGCATCCCATATAGTGAGCAATGCGCAAAAAAATGTGGGAGCTGCTCTATGTGGGAGCTGGCTTGCCTGCGATACAGACACCTCGGTAATTCAGTGGCTCCGAGGTGATGCTATCGCAGGCAAGCCAGCTCCCACATAGAGCAGCTCCCACAGTTGATATTCAGTGTTTCAGCCCTGGGCAAAATCGCGCAGCGCGTTGCCTTCCATGCGGTAGCGCACCCACTCCTCCTGCGGCTGCGCGCCGATGGACTTGTAGAAAGCAATCGCCGGTTCGTTCCAGTCCAGCACGCTCCACTCGAAACGCCCGCAGCCGTTGTCGCAGGCGATCCTGGCCAGGTGGCGCAGCAACTTCTTGCCGGCCCCGCCGCCGCGTTGCTCGGGGTTGATGTAGAGGTCTTCGAGGTACAGGCAGTTGCTGCCCAGCCAAGTGGAGTAGCTGAAAAAGAACACCGCAAAACCAATCGGCAAACCGTCCCGCGAGCAGATCAGGCCATGGGCGGTGGCGCCTTCGCTGAACAGGCTGCGCTCGATGTCCACCACGCTGGCGATCACTTCATGCCGGGCTTTTTCGTACTCGGCAAGCTCAGTGATGAAGGCCAGGATCTGCGCAGCATCGCTGGGCACGGCGGGGCGAATCTCGATGGTCATGGGCGAGCCTTGGGCAAATTCAAAGCACACATACTAAGGCGCTTTCATGACCGATTGCAGCGCAATTTTATCGCGTCGAGGGGCGTTACTCCGTTGCGGGGTAACGCAAGCACCATCAACCTCAGAACACACGGCGTCGGCGTGCATGCTAAACATCCGGCATGACTTCCATGACTTTCAGGCGGCCCCATGCACTCCACGTCCCCGCTCAGCACGAAGCTGTTCGCCCTGTTTTGCCTTGCCAGTTTCCTGTTGTCCTTGTCTTACGGCTCGACGTTTTTGCTGTCGTTGCTGATTCACGCCCGTGGCGGCAATGAACACGACGCCGGCAGCGTGATTTCCATGGCGATGCTGAGCACCATTGCGGCGGTGCTGGTGTCCGGGCATCTGGCGGACTGGCTGGGGGCGGCGCGCTCGATTGCCGTGCTCGGCCTGCTGCTGACAGTGGCGTGCCTGGGCTTTGCGCTGACGCCGGGGTTTGGTGAAGGCTTGATGCTGTTCGGCCTGGCGTTGGGGCTGGGCTGGGGCGTGTTTTACACCCTGGGGCCGATTATCGTGGCCATGCTGGTCGAACCCCAGCACAGGGCGCGCTACTTTGCGCTGTTGTCGGGCAGCATGTTGAGCGGCATCGGCTCGGGCCCCTTGCTGGGGCGAGCGGCGAGCGCGCTGGGGCTGCCGCTGACCAGCGCCTTCTATATCGCCGCGGTGGCCAGCATGGTCGGCGTGCTGATGTTCTGGCGCTTGGGCAAGCACCTCAACCGACAAGCCAATACTCCGATGGCAAAAATATCCTGGGCCGCGACCCGCCAGGTGCTGTCGTCCAAAGCGGCATTCGCGATCCTGATGGTCGGCTTGGGCGGTTGCGTATTCGGTGGCTTGTCTTCGTTTCAGACCAGCTACGCGGCGGCGCATTCGCTGGATTATTCGCTGTTCTTCCTGGGGTTCCTCAGCGCGGCGATCACCAGCCGCCTGCTGATCGCAGGCTTTGTGGTCAAGCGGGATGCCTACAGCGCCGGGTGCGTGTTGTCGGGGCTGATGCTGGTGTCGGTGCTGGTGTTTGGCTTTGGGGTTACGGGCACGTTCAGCTATCTGTTGGCGGCGGTGACCCTCGGGGTGGGCTACGGCCTGACGTATTCGGTGATCAACGGGTTGGTGGCAAATGAAGCGCCAGCCGGCACCACGTCTCAGGCGTTGCTGTTGTTCAGCCTGGCTTACTTTGTGGGCGTGTTTGGCTTTCCGCTGCTGGCGGGAAAGCTCATCGTCGACTACGGCCTGCCGACATTGCTGGCAGTGTTGGTGGGCGTGGCGTCTCTGAACTGGCTGATCACCGTGGCGCGGCTGATCCATCGCCGAAGCAGGGCACACAAAATCTTACAGGTGGGTTGATACCGTTCGTCGCCATCAAGGCACAAATCGCAAAGGGGCGCGGACCAATAAAGGGTAAGGACATTAATCATATGGAGACACCCCATGAAGAATTCCAAGTTTGCTGCCCTCGCCCTCACCGGTCTGTTGTCTGCTGCGTCGCTGAGCGCATTTGCTGCCACTTCGTCGACCGGTAAGACCGATCCCGTTGGCAGCCCGCCAAGCCCCGCTACCCAGGAATCCCAGGACTCGATGGGCACCGGCCTGGACACCAACGGCGGCGCGATCATCGATAACAGCGCTGACCCTCGTACCAAAGGCAACGACACCCAACGCCAGGCGCCAGCTGCGGTCGGTAACGGCAAAATGGGTCCAGGCATCAGCAATGAGCCGAAGGTCAACAAAGGCGACGACTCGAACATCCCTGGCGCGCCAAAACAACCTGCGCCTTGATTCATCGTCTGCACGATTTACACCCGATCATTCCCCAGTGAAGAGGTACGCATGAACGTCGATCGTGACCTTGAGAAAGAAGTCCTCACCCGCCTGCTGCACGCCCACCCGCATGGTCTGGGCAAGGAGGTGCTGGATAACTACCGTGGCGAAAAGGTGGTGGCCAGTGCCTTGGCATTCCTTCAGGACCGCGGGCTCATCAAGGATGGACATGTGACCACCGACGATGACGGTGAATATTCGCTGAACCTGCCGATCAAGCTGACCGCGTCTGGTGTGGATGAGGCGCGCAAGCTGGACGGTAAGGCGGGCTAGCAGTCTCAAGGCAGCCCGAAATAAACTGTGGGAGCCGGGCTTGCCCGCGATGGCGGTGGATCAGTCAGTCAATTAAAGACTGATCCACCGCCATCGCG
>NZ_JAFCTN010000036.1:0-52606 GCF_049896045.1 Pseudomonas sp. PWP3-1b2 | reverse complement strand
TGAATCCGTGGGCCGCCGCGATGGGCCATCCTTGGCCCAGCGCGGCTAACCCGGCGTCCTGCCGGGTTACCCACGGACTCAAGCCTGCGTTCGGCCAGCGTGGTTGACGGGGCGCTTCAGATCAAAAGCAAGATCAAAATCTAAAGCACGGCGGCCTGGTAGCCGACCTGAGTGGTTGGATCAAAGGCGCTGTTTTTTTTCTAAAGCAGATTGCGATTCCCCAGACACAATGCATAGCCAAACTGTATGGAGATCAAACTGTGGGAGCTGGCTTGCCTGCGATGCAGACACCTCGGTACATCAGGCAAAACCAGTAGATGCCATCGCAGGCAAGCCAGCTCCCACAGTTGATGGGGTTATATCTGATTAATCTCACACTGTTGCCGGGCCGGGTTCGCGGCGCATTAGGCGATCTTGCCTGTTAAGCAAAAGTTGGAAGGCTTCTTGCAATACCGCCTTCAGGACGCTTTCAGGCGTCAAAAGTTTGCTTTAAGGACACGAGGAATACCGGTGGTAGATCGCTCTCAAATGCTCAACACGGCCCGTGGCACCCTGACTGATTTGTCGCGGGGCAATTTGGGTGTGCCGTTGTTGTTGCTGGTGATGCTGGCAATGATGATGTTGCCGATGCCGCCGTTCCTGCTGGATGTGTTTTTCACGTTCAACATTGCCCTGTCGGTGGTTGTGCTGCTGGTGTGCGTTTACGCCCTGCGGCCGCTGGATTTTGCAGTGTTCCCGACCATTTTGCTGATTGCGACCCTGTTGCGGCTGGCGCTGAACGTGGCGTCGACGCGGGTGGTGATGTTGCACGGTCAGGACGGCCATGCCGCCGCCGGTAAGGTGATTCAGGCCTTCGGTGAGGTGGTGATCGGCGGTAACTACGTGGTCGGTATCGTGGTGTTTTCGATTCTGATGATCATCAACTTCGTGGTGGTGACCAAGGGCGCCGGGCGGATTTCCGAGGTGAGCGCGCGGTTTACCCTCGATGCGATGCCCGGCAAACAGATGGCCATCGACGCCGACCTCAACGCCGGCCTGATCGATCAAAACCAGGCTAAATCGCGCCGCCTTGAAGTGGCACAGGAAGCCGAGTTCTACGGTTCCATGGACGGTGCCAGCAAATTTGTGCGCGGTGACGCCATCGCGGGTCTGTTGATTCTGTTTATCAACCTGATCGGCGGCATGGCGGTCGGCATCTTCCAGCACGGCATGACCTTTGGCGATGCGGGCAAGGTGTATGCCTTGCTGACCATCGGTGACGGTTTAGTGGCGCAATTGCCATCACTGTTGTTATCCACAGCAGCGGCCATCATGGTGACCCGTGCTTCGGGCTCCGAAGACATGGGCAAGCAGATCAGCCGCCAGATGTTCGCATCGCCCAAGGCGCTGGCCGTGGCGGCGGGCATCATGGCGATCATGGGTATCGTGCCGGGCATGCCCCACGTGTCGTTTTTGAGCATGGCGGCCATGGCGGCTGGCGGTGCCTACCTGTTCTGGAAAAAGCAAAATACGGTCAAGGTGCAGGCCCAGCAAGAGATCGCCCGTCAGCAGGAATTGCTGCCATCGCCAGCCCGCGCCCAGGAAACCAAGGAGCTTGGCTGGGATGACGTGACCCCGATCGACATGATCGGCCTGGAAGTTGGCTACCGTTTGATCCCCCTGGTAGACCGTAACCAGGGCGGCCAATTGCTCGCGCGGATCAAGGGCGTGCGCAAAAAGCTGTCGCAGGATTTGGGCTTCCTGATGCCCACCGTGCACATCCGCGACAACCTTGACCTGGCCCCGAGCGCCTATCGCCTGACCCTGATGGGCGTGATTCTCGCCGAAGCCGAGATTTACCCGGACCGCGAGTTGGCGATCAACCCTGGGCAGGTATTCGGCACGCTTAATGGCATTACCGCCAAAGATCCGGCTTTTGGCCCTGGAGGCGGTCTGGATCGAAGTCAGCCAGCGCAGCCAGGCGCAGTCCCTCGGTTATACCGTGGTGGATGCCAGCACGGTGGTCGCAACGCACCTCAACCAGATTCTGTACAAGCACTCCCACGAGCTGATCGGCCACGAGGAAGTCCAGCAATTGATGGGGTTGCTGGCCAAAGCCTCGCCAAAATTGGCCGAAGAACTGGTGCCCGGCGTACTCTCGCTGTCGCAATTGCTCAAGGTGTTGCAGGCCTTGCTCGCCGAGCAGGTGCCGGTACGCGACATTCGCAGCATCGCCGAGGCCATCGCTAACAATGCCGCCAAGAGTCAAGATACTGCCGCGCTGGTGGCTTCGGTGCGTGTCGGCTTGTCCCGTGCAATCGTGCAAAGCATTGTAGGCGTTGAGTCTGAGCTGCCTGTTATCACCCTGGAACCAAGGTTGGAACAAATATTGCTCAATAGTATTCAGAAGGCAGGGCAAGGCCAGGAAGAGGGCGTTCTGCTGGAGCCAAGCATGGCTGAAAAACTGCAGCGTTCGTTGATCGACGCCGCGCAACGCCAGGAAATGCAGGGCCAGCCAGTGATTCTGTTGGTGGCAGGCCCGGTCCGAGCGATGTTGTCGCGGTTTGGACGTCTGGCAGTTCCGAATTTGCACGTTTTGGCTTACCAGGAAATTCCTGACAATAAGCAAGTGACTATCGTCGCGACAGTAGGGCCCAACGGCTGAGGTAGTGGGTTATGCAAGTTAAGCGTTTTTTCGCCGCCGATATGCGTCAGGCCATGAAACTGGTACGTGATGAGCTGGGCGCCGATGCCGCGATTATTGGTAACCGCCGCATTGCTGGCGGTGTCGAGCTGACGGCTGCGCTGGATTACACCCCTTCGGCGCTGGCCCCGCGCGTGCCGAACATGGAACTCGAAGACGAGCTGCGCAAGACCGCTTCGCGCATCGTCTCGGCCCAGGCCGAACTGAGCATGCGTGGCGACAGCGATGCCACCACCAATCGCCAGCTGTTCGCCGGCCTGCCGCTGACCGCTTCCGAGCCCTTGGTAGAACCGACTTTCAAAGAGCCGCCACGTCCTGCCGCGCCAGCCCCGGCCGCTGCAGTCGACCAGCGCGCGCTGGATTCGATGCGCTTTGAACTCAACGGCCTGCGTGAGCTGCTCGAAGTGCAGCTGGGCTCGCTGGCGTGGACCCAACTGCAAGGCAGCAAGCCGCAACAGGCCAACCTGTGGCGTCGCCTGCAACGCATCGGCCTGTCTGGCCCGTTGTCGCGCGACCTGCTGACGCTCACCGCCGAAGTCGAAGAACCGCGCCAGGCCTGGCGCATGCTGCTGGCGCATTTGGCGCGGATGATCGCCACGCCGGAAATCGAACCCCTGGAAGAAGGCGGTGTAATTGCCATGGTCGGCCCCGCCGGCATGGGCAAGACCACCACCCTGGCCAAGCTTGCGGCTCGCTATGTGCTTAAATACGGCGCGCAAAACATCGCGCTGGTGAGCATGGACAGCTACCGCATCGGTGCCCAGGAACAGCTCAAAACGTTGGGCCGTATTCTCAACGTACCGGTGACCCACGTGGACCCGGGCCAGTCCCTGGCCAATGCGCTCGACCCGCTGCTGCGCAAACGCGTGGTGCTGATCGACACCGCCGGCCTGCAAGCCAGCGACCCGGCCTTGCGCCTGCAGCTGGAAAGCCTGGCCGGGCGTGGCATCAAATCGAAGAATTACCTGGTACTGGCCACCACCAGCCAGAAACAGGTGCTGACCGCCGCATACCACAGCTACAAGCGCTGTGGCCTGGCGGGTTGCATCCTGACCAAGCTCGATGAAACCGCGAGCCTGGGTGAAGTGTTGAGCCTGGCGATCAGCCATGAATTACCGGTCGCCTACCTGACCGACGGGCCGCGGATCCCGGATGATCTGCATCTGCCGCGCCGTCATCAGTTGGTCAGCCGTGCTGTCAGTGTGCAAATGCAAGAAGAGCCAAGCGAGGAAGCGATGGCTGATATGTTCGCGGACCTTTACCACAACCCGGCAAAACGGGTCGGTTGAGGGCAGTGAACGCCGTGAAAAGTATCTACATCGATGGTCTGCAAGCGATCCACGCGGCCAAGCCATGTAGCCTGCGTCTAAGCAAGACAAGGTAAAGAAATAAAATGGGCAGCATGCATCCCGTACAGGTGATCGCGGTGACCGGCGGCAAAGGTGGCGTCGGAAAAACTAACGTGTCAGTGAATTTGTCCCTGGCCCTGGCAGAGCTTGGCCGTCGCGTCATGCTGCTGGATGCTGACTTGGGCCTGGCGAACGTCGACGTTCTGCTGGGGCTGACACCCAAACACACCCTCGCCGATGTGATCGAAGGCCGTTGTGAGCTGCGCGATGTGCTGCTGCAAGGCCCCGGTGGCATTCGCATCGTGCCCGCAGCCTCGGGCACCCAGAGCATGGTGCACCTGAGCCCGGCGCAGCATGCCGGCCTGATTCAGGCATTCAGTGATATTGGCGATAACCTCGACGTGCTGGTGATCGACACCGCCGCCGGGATCGGCGAGTCCGTGGTCAGTTTCGTGCGCGCGGCGCAGGAAGTGCTGTTGGTGGTGTGCGATGAACCGACTTCGATTACCGACGCCTACGCCCTGATCAAACTGCTCAACCGTGACCACGGCATGAACCGCTTCCGCGTGCTGGCCAACATGGCCCAAAGCCCGCAGGAAGGTCGCAACCTGTTCGCCAAGTTGACCAAGGTCACGGACCGGTTCCTCGATGTCGCCCTACAATACGTTGGTGCAGTTCCCTACGACGAGTGTGTGCGCAAGGCCGTGCAAAAGCAGCGTGCGGTCTACGAAGCGTTCCCTCGTTCGAAGTGCGCACTGGCGTTCAAGGCGATTGCCCAGAAGGTCGATACCTGGCCGCTGCCCGCCAACCCGCGGGGGCATCTGGAGTTTTTCGTGGAGCGATTGGTGCATCAAACGAGCGCAGGACCGGTGCTATGACATCCAGCGGCTACAACCTTTACAAAAAGTCGGCACGTGACAGCCAGGGCGAACTGATCGAGCGCTACGCGCCGCTGGTCAAGCGCATTGCCTATCACTTGCTGGCCCGCCTGCCCGCCAGTGTTCAGGTAGAAGACCTGATCCAGGCCGGCATGATCGGCCTGCTCGAAGTGTCGACCAAATACGACGCGAGCAAGGGTGCGAGTTTCGAGACGTATGCGGGTATCCGTATCCGTGGCGCGATGCTCGATGAGGTGCGTAAAGGGGATTGGGCGCCGCGTTCGGTACACCGCAATACGCGCATGGTCAGTGACGCAATTCGCGCAATTGAAGCAAAAACCGGTCGTGACGCTAAAGATCACGAAGTTGCGGCCGAACTCCAATTGAGTCTCGACGATTATTACGGGATTTTGAACGATACCTTGGGCAGCCGCTTGTTCAGTTTCGACGACCTGTTGCAGGACGGCGAACACGAAGGGCTGCACGAGGACGGCGCGAGTGCTCACCTGGAACCGTCACGCGACCTGGAAGACGAACGTTTCCAGGGTGCGTTGGCGGATGCGATCGCCAATTTGCCTGAGCGTGAGCGACTGGTATTGGCGCTGTACTACGACGAAGAGCTGAACCTCAAGGAAATCGGTGAGGTCCTGGGGGTCAGCGAATCGCGTGTCAGCCAGCTGCACAGCCAATGCGCCGCCCGCTTGCGGGGGCGATTGGGAGAGTGGCGCGCGCGCTGACAGGCAGTGTGGGGACACTGCAGCGCAACTGCTCGAGAGGCTAACCGCCTTTCGCGGCTTCGTTCCGTGGTGCCCCTGGCAGTCCTTTTTGTGTAACGCCTGTTGATTGAAATGGCGCGTCCAGGTGCTGGGCGCGTTTAAGACTGCTTGGAGGTCGAATTGGACAAGAACATGAAAATCCTCATCGTTGATGACTTCTCAACGATGCGGCGGATCATAAAAAACCTGTTGCGTGACCTTGGGTTCACCAACACGGTCGAGGCGGATGACGGCATTACGGCGATTCCGATCCTCAACAGCGGGAGCATCGACTTTCTGGTAACCGACTGGAACATGCCGGGCATGACCGGTATCGACCTGCTGCGCCACGTACGCGCTGACGAAAAGCTGCGCAGCTTGCCTGTGCTGATGGTGACCGCTGAAGCCAAGCGTGAGCAGATCATCGAAGCCGCCCAAGCCGGGGTTAACGGTTACGTGGTCAAGCCGTTCACGGCGCTGGCGCTGAAAGAGAAGATTGAAAAAATCTTCGAACGCATCGGTCATTGAGGCTGCCACGGGGGAGCTATGGAGCATAAAGAAACGTCGCAGGGAGACTTTGAGTCGACCCTGAAAAAGCATGCTCACCAGTTGGTCGACAGCCTTGAAAAAGGCCAGTTCGGCGACGCGGTGCAGTTGATCCATGAGCTCAACCAGACCCGTGACCGCGGCCTGTATCAGGAAGTGGGCAAGCTCACACGCGAGCTGCACAGTGCGATCGTCAATTTTCAGATTGACCCGCATATGCCCCAGGCCGAAGAGATTTCACAAATCACCGACGCGACCGAACGCCTGTCCTATGTGGTCAGGCTGACTGAAGCGGCGGCCAACCGCACCATGGACCTGGTGGAAAACGCCACGCCTCTGGTCAACGGCATGGCCAACGAAGCCCAGGCCCTGAGTGCTGACTGGGGCCGCTTCATGCGTCGGGAAGTGGGTGCAGAAGAGTTTCGTGAGTTGGCGCGTCGGGTCGAAGGTTTCCTGTCGCGCAGCGAACAGGAAAACCGCACGGTTTCCAGCAACCTCAACGACATTCTGCTGGCCCAGGATTACCAGGACCTCACCGGTCAGGTGATCAAGCGCGTGACCCAATTGGTCACCGAAGTGGAAAGCAACTTGCTCAAATTGGTGCTCATGGCCGGCCAGGTTGATCGTTTTGCAGGCATCGAACATGACCGCGAAGCGATCCTCTCGGAAAAAGATCCACAAAAACATCTCGCCAAGGGTGAAGGTCCGCAGATTCATGCCGATAAACGTGAAGACGTTATGTCAGGTCAGGATGACGTAGATGACCTGTTATCCAGTTTAGGCTTCTAAGGAGCACCCACATGAGCTTCGGCGCCGATGAAGAAATCCTTCAGGATTTCCTTGTAGAGGCCGGCGAAATTTTAGAGCAACTGTCCGAACAACTGGTCGAGCTGGAAAGCCGCCCGGATGATGCGAACCTGCTCAATGCAATTTTTCGCGGTTTTCACACTGTAAAAGGGGGCGCCGGCTTCCTCCAGCTCCATGAGCTGGTGGAGTGCTGCCACATCGCCGAGAACGTGTTCGACATCCTGCGCAAGGGTGAGCGTCACGTTGATTCGGAGTTGATGGACGTGATTCTCGAAGCACTGGATGCGGTCAACGGCATGTTCAGCGAAGTGCGCGAACGCGCACCGATCACTGCCGCCACGCCGGAATTGCTGGCCGCCCTGGCGCGCTATGCAGAGCCTGCCGACACCGCCGCTGCGCCGGTGGCGCCCGCCGCGCCGGAACCGGTGGTGGAAGCTGAAGGCGACGTGACGGACAGCGAGTTCGAGCAGTTGCTTGACTCCCTCAACGCGGTCAAGGCTGAGGCTGAGGCGCCGCGTGCGCCTGTGGCTGCGCCGACCAGTGAAGACATCACCGACGCAGAGTTCGAATCCCTGCTCGACCAGTTGCACGGCAAAGGCCAGTTCGCCGCCGACGCCGTGGCACCTGCCGCTGCGGCGCCAGCACCTGCGGCCCCGGCCAGCACCGACATTACCGACGACGAATTCGAAGCGCTGCTCGACCAACTGCACGGCAAAGGCACGTTTGCTGCCGACGCCTTGCCGCAAGTCTCGGCGACTGCCGCAGCGCCAGCCGCGGCCTCAGCCGCCGCACCGGCACCTGCCGGCGACGGGTTGATCTCTGACAACGAATTCGAAGCCTTGCTCGACGAGCTGCACGGCAAAGGCAAGTTCAGCGAGGTGGCCCCGGCCGCCGCCGCTGCCACGGCTGCACCGGTGGCGGCCAAAGCCGCTGCGCCGGTTGCCGCCAAGCCTGCGCCAGCACCGGCTGCCGCACCGGCGCCCGCCCGCGCTGCCTCGGCACCGCCAGCGGACAAACCTGCCACTGAAGCCGAAACCACCGTACGGGTTGATACCGCACGCCTGGACGACATCATGAACATGGTCGGCGAACTGGTGCTGGTGCGTAACCGCCTGGTGCGCCTGGGCCTGAACAGCGGCGACGAAGCCATGCAAAAGGCCGTGTCGAACCTCGACGTGGTGACGGCTGACCTGCAAACCGCTGTGATGAAAACGCGGATGCAGCCGATCAAGAAAGTCTTCGGCCGCTTCCCGCGCCTGGTTCGCGACCTGGCCCGTCAGTTGAAGAAAGAGATCAACCTGGAACTGGTGGGTGAAGAAACCGACCTCGACAAAAACCTTGTCGAGGCCCTGGCCGACCCGCTGGTCCACTTGGTGCGCAACGCCGTCGACCACGGCGTCGAAACCCCGGAAGAACGTGAAGCCTCGGGCAAGTCCCGTGGCGGCAAGGTGATTCTGGCGGCGGAGCAAGAAGGCGACCATATCCTGCTGTCGATTACCGATGACGGCAAAGGCATGGACCCGGCCATTTTGCGCAATATCGCGGTCAAGCGTGGCGTGATGGACAAGGACGCCGCCGACCGCCTGACCGACACCGAGTGCTACAACCTGATTTTCGCCCCGGGCTTCTCGACCAAAACCGAGATTTCCGACGTGTCCGGCCGTGGCGTCGGCATGGACGTGGTGAAGACCAAGATCAGCCAGCTCAACGGCTCGATCAATATTTACTCGACCAAGGGCCAGGGCTCCAAGATCGTCATCAAGGTGCCGTTGACCCTGGCGATCATGCCGACCCTGATGGTGATGCTGGGCAACCAGGCCTTTGCCTTCCCGCTGGTCAACGTCAACGAAATCTTCCACCTCGACCTGTCGCGCACCAACGTGGTGGACGGCCAGGAAGTGGTGATCGTGCGCGACAAAGCGTTGCCACTGTTCTACCTCAAGCGCTGGCTGGTGGCATCGGCCAAGCATGAGGAGCAGCGCGAAGGCCATGTGGTGATTCTCTCCGTGGGCACCCAGCGTATCGGCTTTGTGGTCGATCAACTGGTGGGTCAGGAAGAAGTGGTCATCAAGCCTTTGGGCAAAATGCTGCAGGGAACCCCGGGCATGTCGGGTGCGACCATCACCGGTGACGGTCGGATCGCGCTGATTCTCGACGTTCCGAGCATGCTCAAGCGTTACGCCGCACGGCGTATTTGATTCTGGTGGGGCAGGGCGGTATCGCCCGTCCCGCCTAACGGAGTGTTTATGGCAGTCAAGGTCCTGGTGGTGGACGATTCGGGTTTCTTCCGCCGCCGCGTCTCGGAAATTCTTTCCGCCGATCCAACCATTCAGGTGGTCGGTACGGCCACCAACGGCAAAGAGGCGATTGATCAAGCCATTGCGTTGAAGCCTGACGTGATCACCATGGACTACGAGATGCCGATGATGGATGGCATCACGGCTGTTCGGCACATCATGCAGCGCTGCCCGACCCCGGTATTGATGTTCTCTTCACTCACTCACGAAGGCGCCCGGGTCACCCTCGATGCGCTGGACGCGGGTGCGGTGGACTTCCTGCCGAAGAATTTTGAAGACATCTCGCGCAACCCCGAGAAGGTCAAGCAGATGCTGTGCGAGAAGGTGCACAGCATTTCGCGCAGTAACCGTCGCAGCCTGTTCAGCACGCCGGCGCCCGCGCCGGCTGCCGCGCCGGCCCCGACCACCTCGACGTTTGCCCGCCCGGCACCAACGCCTGCGCCAGTGGCCCGGCCGGCTCCAGCGCCGGTTCGCGCGCCGGCACCGAGCGCCCATTCGCCTGCGCCAAAACGCAAAGCCTACAAGCTGGTGGCCATCGGCACGTCTACCGGCGGCCCGGTTGCCCTGCAGCGCGTATTGACCCAGTTGCCGGCGAACTTTCCGGCGCCGATCGTGTTGATCCAACACATGCCTGCCGCTTTCACCAAGGCCTTTGCCGAACGCTTGGACAAGCTCTGCAGCATCAGCGTCAAGGAAGCCGAGGATGGCGACATCCTGCGTCCGGGCCTGGCGCTGTTGGCGCCGGGTGGCAAGCAGATGATGGTCGACGGGCGTGGCGCGATCAAAATCCTGCCGGGCGACGAGCGCCTTAACTACAAACCGTGCGTGGATATCACTTTCGGGTCGGCGGCCAAGTCCTACGGTGACAAAGTTCTGGCGGTGGTGCTCACCGGCATGGGCGCCGACGGCCGTGAAGGCGCGCGCCTGCTCAAGCAGAGCGGCAGCGCGATCTGGGCCCAGGACGAAGCCAGTTGTGTGATTTATGGCATGCCCATGGCCATCGTCAAGGCTGACCTGGCCGACGCCGTTTACAGCCTGGACGATATCGGCAAACATCTGGTGGAGGCTTGCCTCTGATGGATGTACTGAGCCTGATCGGCATCATCATGGCGTTTGTCGCAATTATCGGCGGCAATTACCTGGAAGGCGGCCACCTCGGCGCCCTGGCCAACGGCCCGGCGGCGCTGATCGTGCTTGGCGGCACCGTCGGCGCTGCGCTGTTGCAGTCACCGATGAGTTCGTTCAAGCGCGCCATGCAGATTGTGGTGTGGATTATTTTCCCGCCCCGCGTTGACCTGCCTGGCGGCATCGACCGCGTGGTCAACTGGAGCCTCACCGCGCGCAAGGAAGGCCTGCTGGGCCTTGAAGGCGTGGCCGATGCCGAACCCGACAGCTACTCGCGCAAGGGCCTGCAACTGTTGGTGGACGGCGCCGAACCGGAAGCGATCCGCAGCATCCTGGAAGTGGATTTCTACACCCAGGAAAGCCGCGACATCAACGCTGCCAAAGTCTTTGAAAGCATGGGCGGCTACGCGCCGACCATCGGCATCATCGGTGCGGTAATGGGCCTGATCCACGTGATGGGCAACCTGGGTGATCCGTCGCAGTTGGGCAGCGGCATTGCCGTCGCCTTCGTCGCAACCATCTACGGCGTGGCCAGCGCCAACCTGTTGCTGTTGCCGGTGGCGAGCAAGCTCAAGTCGATCGCCATGCGCCAGTCGCGTTACCGCGAAATGTTGCTGGAAGGGATTTTGTCGATTGCCGAGGGTGAGAACCCGCGTTCCATCGAGTTGAAGCTCCAGGGTTTCATGGATTGATGGGCACTGCACCCAACAATGGGGGGAGGTTCCATGAGCCGTCGCCGCCGCGAGCCTGAAGAACACGTTAACCACGAGCGCTGGCTGGTGTCCTACGCGGACTTCATCACCTTGCTGTTCGCGTTTTTTGTGGTGATGTACTCCATCTCGTCGGTCAACGAAGGCAAGTACAAGGTCGTCTCCGAAGCGCTGCTCGGGGTGTTTTCCGACTCTGAGCGCGCCCTCAAGCCGATCCCGATTGGTGACGAGCGGCCCAAGACCGTGACCCCGGCCAAGCCGCTGGTCAACGACAGCGACGAAACCGCTGCCGGCATCGGTGGCACCAGCGACCCGCTGAAAAGTATTGCCGACGACATCAGCGCCGCGTTTGGCGACCTGATCAAGTCCAACCAGATGACCGTGCGCGGCAATGAGTTGTGGGTGGAGATCGAATTGAACTCCAGCTTGCTGTTCGCCAGCGCCGATGCGATGCCGAGCGACCAGGCGTTCACCATCATCGACAAGGTGGCGGCGATCATCAAACCGTTTGAGAACCCGGTGCACGTCGAAGGCTTTACCGACAACGTGCCGATTGCCACGGCGCAGTACCCGACCAACTGGGAACTGTCTTCAGCGCGCGCCGCGAGCATCGTGCGCATGCTCGCCATGCAGGGCGTCAACCCTGGGCGATTGGCGTCGGTGGGCTATGGTGAATTCCAGCCGGTGGCCAATAACGCCACCGCCGAAGGCCGCGCGCGCAACCGCCGTGTGGTGTTGGTAGTGTCGCGTAACCTGGATGTACGCCGCAGCCTGACCGGTACCGGCACGGCCAATGCAACGCCGGATGCGGCGTTGAAGCGGGCTGGCACACAAACTGCACCACCCGCTGTCAAGCCGTCGGTTCGTCAGAGCGCCGTCAATTCTCCGTCACCGGCCAAATAACTTTATGCACTGTCTCGGTTGCGCCAACGCCTGCCGGGAGGAATCAACTGAATGAGAGTCTGGGCAGTTGCCAATCAAAAAGGTGGGGTCGGCAAGACCACCACTTCCATCGCCCTGGCCGGCTTGCTGGCCGAGGCGGGCAAGCGCGTGGTCGTGGTCGATCTGGACCCTCACGGCTCCATGACCAGCTACTTCGGCTATGACCCGGATGCGCTGGAACACAGCTGCTACGACCTGTTCCTGAACAAGGGCAGTGTGGCGGCCGACTTGCCCGGGCAACTGCTGTTGCCCACCAGCAACGACAGCATTTCCCTGCTGCCCTCGAGCACCGCGCTGGCCACCCTTGAGCGCCAGTCGCCGGGGCAGAACGGTTTGGGCCTGGTGATCGCCAAGACCCTGGCGCAACTGTGGCAGGACTTCGACTACGCCATCATCGACAGCCCGCCGTTGCTCGGCGTGCTGATGGTCAACGCCTTGGCGGCCAGTCAGCAGTTGGTGATCCCGGTACAGACCGAGCACCTGGCGGTCAAAGGCTTGGAGCGCATGGTCAGCACCCTGGCGATGATCAACCGCTCGCGCAAACAGGCGCTGCCGTACAGCATCGTGCCGACCCTGTTCGACCGTCGCACCCAGGCGTCGCTCGGCACGCTGCGGGTGTTGCGCGATGCCTACCCCGAGACTATCTGGAACGGCTACATCCCGGTGGACACGCGCTTGCGCGACGCCAGCCGTGCCGGGCTCACGCCGTCGCAGTTCGACGGTAAAAGCCGTGGCGTGCTGGCGTACCGCGCGTTGCTCAAGCACCTGCTGTCGCAGCAGCTTGTGGCGCAGGTGGCGTGATGATCCGTCCCGTTGAACTCAAGACCCGGCCGCAACTGGCGCTGGAATCCTACCTGGATGCCTTGCTGCAGGAGGCGACCGCAGAAGAATTGCCGGAACCGATCCTTGTGGTGGCGCCGGCGGTAGAACCGGACAGCACGCTGGATGAATTCCAGCTGGCGGTGCTGGAAGAACAAGCACGCGATGCGCACGTTGTGGCTGCGCCGGTTGTGGTGCCCACTACGCCTGTGGTGCTGGCGCCGGCGGTGATCGAGCCGGTGGTGCAAGTGCACCTGCCGCCGAACATCACGCCGCCGCCGGTGACCGGCGACGGTCGCCCGGCGTGGGCCGCCGAGCCGTTTGAATGCCTGCTGTTCGACGTCGCCGGGTTGACCCTGGCGGTGCCGTTGGTGTGCCTGGGTTCGATCTATTCGCTGGCCGGCCAAGAGCTGACGCCACTGTTCGGGCAACCGGAGTGGTTCCTCGGCATTCTGCCGAGCCAGGCCGGTAACCTGAAAGTGCTCGACACCGCGCGCTGGGTGATGCCTGACCGTTATCGCGATGACTTTCGCCAGGGTTTGCAGTACGTAATATCGGTGCAGGGCTATGAATGGGGGCTGGCGGTGCATCAAGTCAGCCGTTCGTTGCGCCTGGACCCCAATGAAATCAAATGGCGCAGCCACCGAGGCCAGCGGCCCTGGTTGGCGGGTACCGTGATCGAACACATGTGCGCGTTGCTCGACGTCGCCGAACTGGCCGAGTTGATCGCCAGTGGCGCAGTCAAATCGATGCCGCAGAACAAACGCAGTTGATTGAACAATAAGGGCCGGGCGGTTGCGCGGCCAAACCAGCACACACGCCGTCTCCAACGGCATTTGAAGGGGTCAGTGGTATGAACAATAAATCAGCGTCCGCACAAGGTCTGGATGATCCGATCCTGCAATGGGTCACCTTCAAACTGGACAACGAGTCCTATGGCATCAACGTTATGCGCGTGCAGGAAGTGCTGCGCTACACCGAGATCGCCCCGGTTCCGGGTGCGCCAAGTTACGTGCTGGGTATCATCAACCTGCGCGGCAATGTGGTGACGGTCATCGACACGCGCCAGCGCTTTGGTCTGGTGCCGACTGAGGTCAACGACAACACGCGTATCGTGATCATTGAAGCCGACAAGCAAGTGGTCGGGATCATGGTCGACAGCGTGGCTGAAGTGGTTTACCTGCGTCAGTCGGAAGTGGAAACCGCGCCGAACGTGGGCAACGAGGAATCCGCCAAGTTTATCCAGGGTGTGTGCAACAAGAACGGCGAGCTGCTGATTCTGGTTGAGCTGGACAAGATGATGAGCGAAGAAGAGTGGTCGGATCTGGAGAATATCTGATTGTTTTTTGAAGCGGCGGTGATTGTCCTGGCGCTGTTGTGGGCCGGGACTTTGGCGTTCGTGCTGCGCTATGTGCGCCAGCAACGGGAGTTGGCCGTGCAACAGGCCGAGCGTGATGCTGTGCGTGACCGGCGTTTGGTGGAGTTGGTCAAGCGTGTGGATCATTTTCAGCAGAGTGCGGTGAAGGTGGGGGATGAGGTGCATGAGTTGCGCGCGATTCTTGGGCCTTTGCCGGATAGGTTGGTGCAGTTGGAACAGCGCGATCCTTCGAATTTGTCGTTTGCTCAGGCGGCGAAGTTGGTGGGGATGGGGGCTACGGTGGATGAGTTGACGCAGTCGTGTGGGTTGACTCAGGCTGAGGCGCAGTTGATGAGTAAGTTGCACAAAGGCTGATGTGTGTTTGTGTACATATCCGTTGCTGCGGTAACGGCTGAGATGGGTTCCGCTCTTACAGCGGGTCACTTTTGGCAAACGCCCCAAAAGTAACCAAAAGGTCTTCGCCCCACCACTCGGCACCTCGCTTAGGCTCGGTGTGCCCTCACTCCGGCTTGAATCCGTGGGCCGCCGCGATGGGCCATCCTTGGCCCAGCGCGGCTAACCCGGCGTCCTGCCGGGTTACCCACGGACTCAAGCCTGCGTTCGGCCAGCGTGGTTGACGGGGCGCTTCAGATCAAAAGCAAGATCAAAATCTAAAGCACGGCGGCCTGGTAGCCGACCTGAGTGGTTGGATCAAAGGCGCTGTTTTTTTTCTAAAGCAGATTGCGATTCCCCAGACACAATGCATAGCCAAACTGTATGGAGATCAAACTGTGGGAGCTGGCTTGCCTGCGATGCAGACACCTCGGTACATCAGGCAAAACCAGTAGATGCCATCGCAGGCAAGCCAGCTCCCACAGGGCGCTCCGCGCTTGTACTTGCAGCTGTCCAAAAAAATGGATATCCACGCGGTAAACCAAACACTGTCCCCAAATGTCCACATCTTCAGGAACCATTAAATCCAGGAGTAACTCGTCCATGACCACCCCCAAAGCACTGTTGATCCTTCACGGCAAGCAAGCCCTCAACGAGGACGTGCGCGCTGCTGTGCAGGCCCAGCGTGAGCAGGGTTGGGAGTTGGCGGTACGGGTTACCTGGGAAGGCGGCGACGCCCAGCGGTTGGTCAATGAGGCGCTGGCCGACGGTTATACCCACCTCATTGCTGGCGGTGGCGACGGCACGTTGCGCGATGTGGCCGAAGCCATGGCGCTGGCCAAGACCGACGCCAGCCTGGTGCTGATGCCCCTGGGCACCGCCAATGACTTCGCCAAGGCGGCCGGTGTGCCGCAGCAGCCCGCCGAAGCCTTGGCCCTGCTCGATGTGGAACCCAGGGCCATCGACCTTGGCCAGGCGGGTGATCAGATATTCCTGAACATGGCCACTGGCGGCTTCGGCAGCCAGGTCACTGCCAACACGTCTGAAGACTTGAAAAAAGTCCTCGGTGGCGCCGCTTACCTGTTCACTGGTTTAACCCGTTTCAGTGAATTGAAGTCGGCGTACGGCGAGCTGGAAGGCCCGGATTTCCACTGGAAAGGTGACCTGCTCGCACTTGGTATCGGCAACGGTCGCCAAGCGGGTGGCGGGCATGTGCTGTGCCCGGACGCCTTGGCCGACGACGGCCTGTTGGACATCAGCATCTTGCCCGCGCCCCAGGAAGTGGTCGGCACGCTGCTCACGCTGATGAGCGACGGCTGGGGCCTGGACAATATGTTTGTGCGGGCGCGCCTGCCGTGGGTTGAAATCAAGGTGGCCGAAGGGCTGTATATCAACCTGGACGGTGAGCCGCTCAAGGGCGACGACTTGCGGTTCAGCGCCTTGCCCAAGGCCTTGCGTGTGCACCTGCCGGTGAATTCGCCGTTAGTCGTCCAGGCTGATGATCTG
Organism: Pseudomonas sp. PWP3-1b2; assembly: GCF_049896045.1. Taxonomy (NCBI): domain Bacteria; kingdom Pseudomonadati; phylum Pseudomonadota; class Gammaproteobacteria; order Pseudomonadales; family Pseudomonadaceae; genus Pseudomonas; species Pseudomonas sp. PWP3-1b2. Next base: position 36,439 of record NZ_JAFCTN010000036.1, on the reverse strand, counting down.
CTCGCGCACGGCGAATAACACCAGGCCCGCCACATCGAATATTTGCAGGCGCTTCATGATTTGCGAGCGATGCGCCTCCACCGTCTTGATGCTCAAGCCCAGGCCCTGGGCGATTTCCCGGGTGGACTTGCCGCGCACGATCAAGCGCAGGATTTCCAGCTGACGCGCGGTGAGGTTGTGGCTGTGGGCAACGGGGGAGGTCGGGCCCTGGCTGCGGATCAGCGCCTGATTGATCACGGTGTGGGCAATCGCAGGGCTCAGGTAGCGCTCGTTGTTGCGCAAGGCCGACAAGGCGTGTTCCAGCTCGTTGGCCGTGGTGTCCTTGAGCAGGTAGCCATGGGCGCCGGACTCCAGCGCGCGCATGATCAGCTCGGGGTCGGTGTGCATCGACAGGATCAGCACTTTGCTCTTGGGGTAGGCCGCCTTCAGTTGTTGCAGGGCGTCCAGGCCGCCCGTGTGTTTCATCGACAGGTCGAGCAACACGATGTCCGGCTGCAAGGCGCTGAACTTTTCCAGTAACTGGGCGCCATCGCTGGCTTCGCCAATCACTGTGTAGCCGGGTATATCCTGGATCAGCGCGCGAACGCCGGCGCGGATCAGTGCGTGGTCATCCACCAACAGTAAGTTGCACGTCACTCGAAAACCTTAGGGCAACTGGCCCGTTCGAGGGCGCGGGGCGCCCAGGGGAAAAGCGCGTCGATCCGCGTGCCTTTGCCTGGCGTGCTGTTGACGGACAAAGAGCCCCCCAACTGATCTACCCGCTCGGACATCCCGGCCATGCCCCGCTGGCCTTCCAGGCCAGGATTAATGGCGGGCGAAAAACCCTGGCCGTCATCGCAGATCATCAGCGACAAGCCTTCGGGCAGGCGCTGCAGGCGTACCAGCAAATTGTGCGCCTGGGCATGGCGCAGCATGTTGGTCACTGCTTCCTGAGTGATGCGAAACGCCGCCACGGCCATTTCTTCCGGAATGCCGGTCAGCCGTTGCTGGCATTCCAGGCTCCAGTGAATCGGGGAGTTCTCGAGGGTCTTGAGCAAGTGCGCGCGCAGGCTCGCCTCGAGGCCCAGGCTGGCCAACTGCCGAGGGTTGAGAATGGCGGACACGTCGCGCACTTTGGCCAGGGTTTCGTTCAGGGTGTTGCACAGCACCGTGCATTGGCTTTGCAGGTCGTCCGGCAGGCGGCGCTTGAGCCATTCACTTTGCAATGTGGCGGCGGTCAGCAGTTGGCCGATGTCGTCATGCAATTCGCGGCTTAAGCGATGGCGCTCGTTTTCCTGGACCTGCAGCAAGCGGTCAGCGAGTTCCTGCGGCTGAAATTTGATCGACTTGCGCGAGCGCCACTGCTGCACGCCCACCACCAGCAAAGTGGCCATGTTCAGCAGCAGGATCACCAGCGGCAGTGGCGCGGAGCGGGTATACGCCCACACGCTGATCAGCAACGAGCCAAGGCACAGGACGAGGACCATGCGGCGCGCATTGTTGCGGGACACGGACCTTGCGATGAGTGACTTGAGGCTGGCGTGCATAGCGGATGGAGCCAATGAAGGTTCGCTGCGGAAAGACCTGCCATGGCGGCTGACAGGGCTCTGTTTGGAAAGCGGTGCCGAATCGTTTTTATACATTATGAAGTTGTGTCACTTCGAGCGCGGCATAGTACCACCACTATTACCGTTGGTCGCCTGGCGCCTCGCTTTACCGGCTTATTAAACAGGCGAACGCTCTGGAGCGCAGTTCCAGAGTTCCAAAGTGTGGGCAGTTATATTAATTGAGGCGACTTGTATAATAATTGCGATGATGGCCAGTTGATATACCTTGCCACAATGCTGTTCAGCCAAGCGGTCGTTTTTAGATAAGTGACGTATTAAATACGACTCGAAGGTTGTTCACGACACGTGATGCTCGTGCTGCTGAGGTGTATAGGCCAAGTCTTTTTGTGGGATCTGCAGAGTGACTGTCGCAATCAGCGTGGTTTGTTCACTTTCATCCAGCGTCAATTGACCGGTGCGGATGTCGATTAATTCTAATTGCCACGCCAGGAGTGTCAGGCAGTTATGCAACGCGTCCAGTGCCTGGTCATGCAGTTGCAGGGGGCTTATGGCATTGGCAATCAGGTATTGAATATGCCGCGAGAACTCGCTGATTGCCTGCAGGGCAAGGCCTTCGGCCTTTTCGGCGAGTACGGCGAGGCTGGTTTTCATGCAGTCGATGGCATCGATGTCATTGCGAATCAAGTGCAAATGGTTCAAGCACTCTTCTGACTTGGCCAACAGCATTTGAGCCTCGATCAGGAATTCAGGAAGTGCAGTTTGCCATTCGTTTGCGCTGTTCATCATGCAAGTCTCCACAACATGAGGTCGGGTGATGAAATGCCGCACCGGGTGAATGGCGTAAAACTACCGCTGAAATATGACTGAAGTCTGTAGGCTGCTTCGGACAATTTTGTAGGAGCGTTATTCGAGTGATCGCGAACGTCGCGCAAGACCCTTGTTGGCGTGGGCCATTGCACAACTTCAGTTGCCGCCACGTGACTGTCTGGAAGCCCCGTGGGCCGAGGACTTGGGATGGCGAACAAAAGCCTGACTCCATTCATGCAATGAGAATGGCGTCACATTAATGGCTATTAGATATCGCGAATATCAGGTTGGGCCTGATTGTTCATAGGGGAATCCCTTACACAGCGGAACCACGCGTCGATTTTTATGTCGCGCAGGGTTGCTGGCGTGCTGTCTGTGAAGACGAATGCAGTAAAGCATGATGTCAGTGTGACATCAATGGGTTTACGTGGCATTTTAGCGGCTTCAAGGTCTGGCGCTTGCCGCCGATAACAAGCATTAAGTGAACAGCACAATCCCACATCAGGAGCTTTTAATGGCCGGCATTCTCGACACAGTAGATCAACGCACGCAACTGGTGGGTGAGAATCGCCTGGAGATCCTCATGTTTCGTCTGGCCGGGCGGCAGTTGTTCGCGATCAACGTGTTCAAGGTGCAGGAAGTGCTGCAGTTGCCCAAGCTGACCCTGATGCCCCAGCGCCACCCGTTTGTGTGCGGCGTGGTCAACCTGCGTGGCCAGACCCTGCCGGTGATCGACCTGTCCCAGGCGATCGGCATGCGCCCGCTGGTGCCGGGCCCCACCAGCACGATTATCGTCACCGAGTACAACCGCTCCGTGCAGGCGTTTTTGGTAGGCGGCGTGGACCGCATCGTCAACATGAACTGGGAAGCCATCCTGCCGCCTCCGGCCAGCGCCGGGCGTCAGCATTACCTCACGGCCATCAGCAAGGTCGATGACCAGTTGGTGGAAATCATCGACGTGGAAAAAGTTCTCGCCGAAATCGTGCCGTACAACGCCAAGGTCTCCCGCGAAAAACTCGAAGACCCGGTACTCGAACGCGCCCGTGGCCGCGAAGTGTTGCTGGTGGACGACTCCAACGTTGCCCTGTCGCAATTGCGCGACACCCTTGGGCAACTGGGCGTGAAAATGCACATCGCCAGCGACGGCCTCAAGGCGCTGAACATGCTCAAGGCCTGGGCCGACACCGGCCAGGTGATGACTGACAAGCTGCTGATGATCTTCACCGACGCCGAAATGCCCGAGATGGACGGCTATCGCCTCACCACTGAAATCCGCAACGACCCGCGCCTGCGCGGCCTGTATGTGGTGCTGCACACCTCGCTGTCCGGCAGCTTCAACGACTCGATGGTGAAAAAGGTCGGCTGCGACAATTTCCTCTCCAAATTCCAGCCCGACAAGCTGGTAGACGTGGTGCGTCAGCGCCTGATGCTGGACGACGTGCCGGCTTGACCGCACTCGGCGTGCTTACGGTGTAAAGCGGATTCATTGGTTGAGCAGGCTTGTTGTGGCGAGCAGGCTTGCCCTGCGTTGGGCTGCGAAGCGGCCCCAAAACCATACGATGAGTTTCCCCTGATACACCTCGTTGCCCTCAATGGGGCTGCTGCGCAGCCCAACGCAGGGCAAGCCTGCTCGCCACAACAAGCCTGCTCGCCACAGTGAGCCTGCGTTCCAAAGCAAGCCTGCCCCCCAAAAGGCCTGCTTGTCACAGGGCGATTCCGTGCCCTTTGATTCCGCGATCACCCTCCTATAGGGTAACGGCTTCGCCCCCTCAGGAAAGCAGGCCCATGCTTCGTCTCAGCGCGTTGTACCGTTACCCCTTGAAGTCCGGCAAGGCCGAGGTTTTGCAGCAGATCGGCCTGGATAAGCTGGGTCTGCATGGGGATCGACGCTGGATGCTGGTGGACGACGCCAGCGGACGTTTTCTCACGCAGCGCGCAGTGGCCAAAATGAGCCAACTGTCGGCGCTGTGGAACGGCGCTGGCGGCCTCACCTTGAGTTCCCCTGGCCAGGCGCCGCTGGACGTGGCACTGCCCGGCAGCGACGCCGAGCTGCGCGGCGTGACCATCTGGCGTGACACCTTGCGCGTGCCGGATGCAGGCGATGCGGCTGCGGCGTGGGTCAGTGAGTTCATTGGCAAGCCGACGCGCCTGGTGCACGTGCCGGTCGAACGCGCGCGCAGCACCGAGGCGGGGTATGGCAAGGACGACGACAAAGTCGGTTTTGCCGATGGTTTCCCGTTGCTGCTGATCGGTCAGGCGTCCCTCGACGACTTGTCACACCGCATCGGCCGACCGATGGAAATGCTGCGTTTTCGGCCCAACCTGGTGATCGAAGGTGGTGAGGCCTTTGCCGAGGACGGCTGGAAACGCCTGCGCATCGGCGACGTGGAGTTTCGCGTGGTCAAGTCGTGCTCGCGCTGCATCCTCACCACCATCGACCCGGCCAGCGGCGAGCGCAGTGCCGACCGTGAACCTTTGGCCACCCTCAAGACCTACCGCGAGAGCGATGGCGATGTGATGTTCGGCCAGAACCTGGTCAACGATGGCGCAGGTCGCCTGGAAGTCGGCATGCCGGTGACCGTTCTCGAATAAGGCTGCGCCCATAAAAAATGCCCGTCTCGCAGGAGACGGGCATTTTTTTGACCGGGCGAAAGATCAGCCGCGGTATTCGCACAGGTAAGCCGTATCAACCTCGACTTTCAGCTGGAACTTGCTGTTTGCCGGTACGTTGAACTGGCTGCCGGCAGCGAAGGTTTCCCAGCCGTTGGCGTCAGGCAGTTTGACGGTCAGTGCACCAGACACCACGTGCATGATTTCACGCTGGGCGGTGCCGAATTCGTATTCACCCGGGGCCATCACGCCGATTGTCGCCGGACCTTCTGCGGTGCCAAAAGCGATCGACTTCACGGTGCCGTCGAAGTACTCATTGACTTTAAACATGGGCGAATCCTCGGAAAAGGGACTGGAAAGGTCGGCCAGTATGCCCAAGGGCAGGGGGGCTGCCTAGACCGGCAGTATCAGCGGTAACAACCGTGCGGTATTGCGCGCATCTTCAAGCGCCCGGTGCTGCTGACCGTTGAACTGCATCCCCGCCAATTGCAGGGCGCCGTTGAGCCCCAGCGGCTTGTCCAGGCGCCGCGCCTTGGCGAAGCGTTGCTTGAGGTTGACGTGGGGCGTCTGGGCGAGCGCGCTGGTCAGGCCGTGGCGCTGCCATTCGAGCTCCAGCTGCGCGCGGTCGTAATCGCCCCAGCTGGCCCAGCCTTCGAGTCGTGCGTGATGCTGGCCCAACCAGCGCTCGAACAGCGGCCACACGTCGGTGATCGGTGCGGCGGCGTCGATGTTGGCTTGGGTGATGTGGGTTAACTGGCGGCAGAAAGGCGTCAGCAATGGCCGGCGCAGCGGCCGTACAAAGCGCTGAAAGTGATCCAGCTCGCGGCCCTGGCGGTTGACCAGGCTCACACCGATCTCGATGACTTCCATCTCCGTCACGGGCCAGCCGCCGTCATCCGTTGTGGCTTCAAGGTCAATAATCAGCCAATGATGCATCGCGCAGGTTCCCGTACTCGTCTCTTCCTGATGGGGATAGAGCGTAGCCAAGCCTCGTAGTTCCGCCCAGGCCCAGCAAGCTCTGTTTGTAAACGCTGAAAACAAGTTTTGCCCAAGCGCTTGCTTGGTCGGCGGCCACCGCCTAAATTGCCGCCAGAGACGTCAGCAGAAGTAGAGGAGAGTGGCATGGATGAGCAAAAAGCCCTGCGCGTCATGCGCACTATGGTAGACGCCGGCCAATTAACCGACCCCGACAGCGCCCGGGGCAAGTTGCTGCAAACCGCGGCTCACCTGTTTCGCAACAAGGGTTTCGAGCGCACGACCGTGCGTGACCTGGCGGGTGCGGTGGGTATTCAGTCCGGCAGCATTTTTCATCACTTCAAGAGCAAGGACGAGATCCTGCGGGCAGTGATGGAGGAAACCGTTCACTACAACACCGCGATGATGCGCGCTTCGCTGGAAGAGGCGACGAGTGTGCGTGAGCGCGTGTTGGCGCTGATTCGCTGCGAGTTGCAGTCAATCATGGGCGGCAGCGGCGAGGCGATGGCGGTGCTGGTGTACGAATGGCGCTCGCTGTCGGACGAAGGCCAGGCCCACGTGCTGGCGCTGCGCGATGTGTACGAAGACATCTGGCTGCAGGTGCTGGGCGAGGCCAAGGCCGCTGGCTACATCAAGGGCGATGTGTTTATCACCCGGCGTTTCCTGACCGGCGCCTTGTCCTGGACCACCACCTGGTTCCGCGCCGAAGGCAGCCTGACCCTGGAACAATTGGCCGAAGAAGCCCTGCTGATGGTGCTCAAGGCGGACTAAGCCACTCATTTGATGGCAAAAGTTGTCTCGACTGCCAAAAACGCCTAGCTTATCGCCATCAATGTGTTTAACGGTGTGTGCCTCGATGTTTTCGCCATGGCGGCTGGCTGCAGGAGTTACTTTATGGGCACTGGGCACCGCGTGCTGGGTGCCGGCTTCGGCTGCGCAATTGGTGAGGATTGGCGCCGCGCATTTTCCTCCCTACACCGTACGCCCCGAGCAAGGTGCCGACACCGGTTTGCTGCCGCAGTTGGTGGAAGCCTTGAACGCCGCGCAAACCGACTACCAGTTTGTACTGGTGCCCACCTCCATCCCACGGCGTTTTCGGGATTTCGAGCAGGGCCGAGTCGACATGGCGATCTTCGAAAACCCTAGCTGGGGTTGGAAGAACATTCCCCACACCAGCGTCGACATGGGCCTGGAAGACGCCGAAATCTTCGTTGCCCAACGTAAGCCCGGGCGTGACCAAAGCTATTTTGCCGACCTTTCCAACAAGCGCCTGGCCGTGTTCAGCGGTTATCACTACGCCTTCGCCAACTTTAACCCCGACCCCAAAAACATGGCCGAACACTTCAACGCCACGTTGACCTATTCCCATGACAGCAACCTGCTGATGGTTGCGCGCGGGCGGGCTGATATTGCCCTGGTAACGCGTTCCTTCCTGAGTGACTTCATGGTGCGCAACGCGGACATGGACGGAGAGTTTCTGGTTTCAGAGCGCATCGACCAGGTTTATCACCACTACGCCTTGCTGCGGCCGAAGGCGCCGATCAGCGGCGCAGCGTTTGCCGGGTTGCTCAAGGGCCTGCGGGACAACGGCCAGATGCTGAAAATCTTCGAACCCTATCGCATTGATGTCACGGCGGTCTCTGAGACGCCCTGATCGGCTAAATTTTGCGGCGCTGTTCACGTCACTTCTTCTATAGCCTTCGAAGACTGTGAGCCGCCACCATGAATGATTTATCTGTCCTGCCGTTGCCCGCCGGGCCCGCCCTGAATGCCGATGAAACCGACAGCCACCTGAGCCTGACCCTGGAAGGCCAGCCGCTGATTCGCCTGCGCCTGCAGCGCGGTGATCAATTGCACGTGCATTTGCAGGACGCCAACAGCGTCGCGCCCGCCCGCGCGTTGTGGAGCGCCTGTTACTGGCTGTTCGTCAAGGAGCCCGCACGCCAGCGGTTGGCCTGGCACCTTGAGCATGTGCCTGAGGACGCGTTGCGCAGCGGCCTGTTGGTGGCGACCGACGTGGCGGGCCAGTTTTACTGCGAGCGCACGCTGTTCTGGCAGTTGCCTCAGCCCTGGCTTGGCCAATCCCCCAGCGGCAGCTACCCGCAGCACATGGTCATCAGCGCCGGCAAACGGCATCCGTTGCGCGCGCCCAAGCCGCGAGGTGAAGTCTATCGCCGCTACGATGCGCGCCTGGGTGCATGGATTTCCCTGCGCACCGTCGAAATTGACGTGGACCTGGCGCGCTTCAACCGCTGGCAGAACAGCACCCGCGTGGCGAATTTCTGGCAGGAAACCGGCAGCCTGGAACAGCACCGCGAGTACCTCGACAAGCTCGACGCCGACCCGCACACGCTGACGCTGATCGGCTGTTTCGACGACGAACCCTTCGCCTACTTCGAAGCCTATTGGGCCAAGGAAGACCGCATCGCGCCGTTCTACGACGCGGGCAATTACGACCGTGGCATTCACATGCTGGTGGGGGAGGAACATCACCGCGGGCCGCACAAGGTTGCCAGTTGGTTATCGGCGCTGGTGCATTACCTGTTTCTCGACGATCCACGCACTCAGCGCGTGGTGGCCGAACCCCGCGCCGATAACGCGAAGATGATCGGGCATATGCACAACCAGTGCTTCCACTGCGAAAAGGAATTCGACTTCCCGCACAAGCGCGCGGCGTTGATGATTCTGGGGCGGGAGCGGTTTTTTGAGCGCTGCGGTTTGGTCTGAGTCGGCATTTTGTGGGAGCAGGCAAGCCAGCTCCCACAAAAAGCCTGTACCTGCCCGTTTTGAACAGCGGGTCAAACCCGCCGTGCAAACGTATCGCTATGGCTGCCCGACACCTTGCGGCAGTGCACCAGCGCATCACGAATCATGAAGTTCACCAGCGTCGGCGATACGCCCAGCTCCTTGGCGATGTCCTTCTGCGGCACGCCGTGCAGGCGGTACATCTCGAACGCATAACGGGTGCGCTGCGGCAGCTCCGTCAGGGCATCGGCGATGTGTTCCAGGGTGCTGAAGTTAATGTGCGAGGTTTCTGGTGAAGCGCCGTGAATGACCACATTCAAGCCTTCCTCTTCCGTGCCGGAGTATTTGAGCTCCAGGGCCTGCTTGCGGTAGTGATCGATCGCCAGGTTGCGCACGATCTGGAACAGGTAGCTGAGCTGGGCCTTGAACGATGAAGTGATCGTCGGCGCCGATTGCAGTCGAAAGTACGCGTCCTGCACCACGTCTTCTGCGCGGGAGCGGCAACCGGTAATACGTGCCGCGATCTTCACCAGGATCAGCCGATTGTCGACAAAAGCCTGGAGAAGCGGTGAGTCGCACCTGCCTGTGGATACTTGTTCCGTCATGGAATTCACCTTGTTGCAAAGAGGTTGGGGGAGGGCTTCCTTGCTGAGGCCTCCTACACATCGGGCAACAAATTAGGCTTAATGATAATGATTGTCAAATGAGAAGACGAACTAATCTTATGCCCTTGCAGAAGGTGTGAGCTACGTCTCGCTCGTCCAGGGCGACTAATTATTTGCCGCCACCGTCCGTTCTCTTGGGTGAAAGGTCCGTCAGTAAACGGCCAGGGATCAACACCCGCAGGAGGGCGAAATGGGTTTTTATCGTGCACACAGCGTGTTTCAGTCTGGGGTCCTCACACCATGAGTACACCGACACGGTTACGCCTGTTTTGCCTGCCCTATTCCGGCGCCAGCGCCATGGTGTATTCGCGCTGGCGCCGCTCGTTGCCAGACTGGTTGCAGGTGTGCCCGCTGGAGTTGCCAGGGCGCGGCATGCGCATGGACGAGCCGTTGCAGCGCGATATCAAGGCCCTGGCGGCGCAGTTGGCCGGCGAAATCAGCCATGACTTGAATGGCCCGTACGCCTTGTTCGGCCACAGCCTTGGCGGCCTGCTGGCCTTCGAGTTGGTGCACGCGTTGCGTGATCGCGGCGTGCCTGAACCCTTGGCGTTATTCGCCTCCGGCACTGCCGGCCCGGCGAACCGTGATGTCAGCGAATACGCCATCGAAAAGACCGATGAGCAACTGATTGCTCGACTGCGCGAATTGCAGGGCACCGCCGAAGAAGCCCTGGCCAACCCCGAGTTGATGCAGCTGATGCTGCCGATCCTGCGCGCCGATTTCCTGCTGTGCGGCAGTTTCAATTACGGCGAACGCGCGCCGCTGAACATGCCGATCCATGTGTTCGGCGGCAAGCAAGACAGCGTGCGCGCCGACCAGTTACTCGACTGGCAGGCCGACGCCGCCAGCGGCTTTTCCCTCGACATGTTCGACGGCCACCACTTCTTCCTCATGCAGCACGAAAGCACCGTACTGCGCTGCCTGCGCCGCTATGCCGACGAACACCTGACCCGCTGGCGCAATGGCGCGGGGCGGCAAGCGATCGCTGGCTGAACGCTTCCCCCAAATTTCCGAATTTCCCGTAAGCCGATTTCAGGCAGGAACCCCATGATGGACGCCTTCGAACTTCCCCGCACCCTGGTCCAGTCCCTTCAGCGCCGCGCTTCGCAAACCCCGGACCAGGTGGCCCTGCGCTTTCTGGCCGAGTCCGTCGAGCACAACGTTGTGCTCAGTTACCGTGACCTCGACGCGCGCGCGCGCACCATCGCCGCCGCCTTGCAGGCGAATGCAGCGCCTGGCGACCGTGCGGTGCTGTTGTTCCCCAGTGGCCCGGATTACGTCGCGGCGTTCTTCGGTTGCCTGTACGCCGGGGTGATCGCCGTGCCGGCCTACCCGCCGGAGTCCACTCGCCGCCACCATCAGGAACGCTTGCTGTCGATCCTCAAGGACGCGGAGCCGCGCCTGTTGCTGACCATCGCCAGCCTCGGCGAGGGACTCTCACAGATCGAAAACGCGCCGCCGGTGTTGAGCGTCGACACCCTCAACCCCGAGATCGCGAACAACTGGATCGCGCCCGCGTTGAACCCCGACGACATCGCCTTCCTGCAATACACCTCCGGTTCCACCGCATTGCCCAAGGGCGTGCAAGTCAGCCACGGCAACCTGGTTGCCAACGAAGTGTTGATCCGTCGCGGGTTTGGCATCGACCTCAACCCCAACGACGTGATCGTCAGCTGGCTGCCGCTGTACCACGACATGGGCCTGATCGGCGGCCTGCTGCAACCGATTTTCAGCGGCGTGCCCTGCGTACTGATGTCGCCTGCCTACTTCCTCGGCCGGCCATTGCGCTGGCTGGAAGCGATCAGCGAATACGGCGGCACCATCAGTGGCGGCCCGGACTTCGCTTACCGCCTGTGCAGCGAGCGAGTCAGCGAGTCGGCCCTGGAACGCCTGGACCTGAGCCGGTGGCGCGTGGCCTATTCCGGCTCCGAACCGATCCGCCTGGATACCCTGGAGCGCTTCGCCGAGAAGTTCGCCGTTTGCGGTTTCACCTCGAATAATTTCTTCGCCTCCTACGGGCTGGCCGAGGCCACTTTGTTTGTTGCCGGCGGCACCCGTGGCCACGGCATTCCGGCGTTGCGCGTAGACGAAAACGCGTTGGCCGCCAACCGTGCCGAACCGGGGCAGGGCAGTGCGATCATGAGCTGCGGCACCGGCCAGCCTGAGCACGCGGTGTTGATTGCCGACCCGCTCACGCTCAACGAACTTGCCGACAACCGCGTCGGCGAACTCTGGGCCAGCGGCCCGAGCATTGCCCACGGCTACTGGCGCAACCCCGAAGCCACGGCCAAGACTTTCGTGCAGCACGCGGGCCGCACCTGGCTGCGCACCGGCGACCTTGGTTTCATCCGCGAAGGCGAGGTGTACATCACCGGTCGCCTGAAAGACCTGCTGATCGTGCGCGGCCACAATCTGTACCCCCAGGACATCGAGCAAACCATCGAGCGCGAAGTGGACGCCGTGCGCAAAGGCCGGGTTGCCGCGTTTGCGGTGAATCACCAGGGCCTGGAAGGCATCGGCATTGCCGCTGAAATCAGCCGCAGCGTGCAGAAACTTCTGCCGCCCGACGCGCTGATCAAAGCGATTCGCCAAGCGGTGGCCGAGGCGTATCAGGAAGCCCCAAGCGTGGTGATATTGCTTAACCCCGGCGCGTTGCCGAAAACTTCCAGTGGCAAGCTGCAACGTGCGGCCTGCGCGATTCGCCACGCCGACGGCAGCCTCGACAGCTACGCGCAGTTCCCTGACGTGCAAGCGCAAGCGGGCGACGCGGCGCTGGAATCCGAACTGCACACCCAGATCGCGGCGATCTGGTGCGAGCAGTTGCAGCTGGCGAAGGTCGCGGCCGATGACCATTTCTTTCTGCTCGGCGGCAACTCCATCACGGCCACCCAAGTGGTCGCTCGCCTGCGCGAAACCCTCGGCCTGGAACTCAACCTGCGCATGCTGTTTGAAGCGCCAAGCCTGTCGGCGTTTGCCGCACAAGTGGCGCGATTGCAGCAGGATGGCGGCGTGGCTCAAGGTGCGATTCATGGGTTGTCCCGTCAGCAGGAACTGCCGCAATCCCTGGCGCAAAACCGCCTGTGGATCACCTGGCAACTGGACCCGCAGAGCAGCGCCTACACCATTCCCGGTGCCCTGCGCCTGCGCGGTGAGCTGGACGAAGACGCCGTGCGCGCCAGCTTCCAACAGTTGATCCAGCGCCACGAAGCCCTGCACACACGCTTCTACGAGCGCGATGGCCAAGCGTTCCAGCGTGTGGACGCACACGCAGCATTCGACATGCACGTCATCGACCTCAGCGACCTGCCCGCCGTCGAGCGGGAAGCCCGCGCGCAACAGATCCGCGAGGACGAAGCGCATACCCGGTTCGACCTGGAGAAAGGCCCGCTGCTGCGAGTGACCCTTGTGCGCCTGGGCGATGAAGATCATCAGTTGCTGGTGACCCTGCACCACATCATCGCCGACGGTTGGTCGCTGAATATCCTCATTGACGAATTCTCGCGTCTTTACGCCGCTGCATCCCAGGGCCAGACGCTCGAGCTGCCGCCACTGGCGCTGCAGTACGCCGACTATGGCAGTTGGCAGCGCCAATGGCTGGCCGAGGGCGAAGGCGAGCGGCAATTGGCGTACTGGAAAGCGCAGCTGGGCGATGACCATCCGACCCTGAGCCTGGCTACCGATCACCCGCGCTCGGCGCAGCACCTCAACAGCGCCTCGCGGCACAGTGTGCGCTTGAGTGTCAGCCTCAGCGAAGCGATCCGCCAGACTGCGCAAACCCACCAATCCACCCCGTTCATGCTGTTGCTGGCTGCCTTTCAAAGCCTGCTCTATCGCTACAGCGGCCAGCGCGATATCCGTGTCGGCGTGCCGAGTGCCAACCGTCCGCGCCAGGAAACCCAAGGCCTGATCGGCTTCTTTATCAACACGCTGGTGCTGCGCGCCGAGCTGGACGGGCGCTTGCCATTCAATGAGCTGCTGGCCGCAACCCGCCAGGCGGCATTGGGGGCCCAGGCTCACCAGGACCTGCCGTTCGAACAATTGCTCGAAGCCTTCCCGCAAGCCCGCGAGCACGGTTTGTTCCAGGTCATGTTCAACCACCAGCAACGTGACTTAAGCGCCTTGCGCCGCCTGCCGGGGATGCTCGCCGATGAACTGCCGTGGCACAGCCGCGAAGCCAAGTTCGACCTGCAACTGCACACTGAAGAAGACCGTAACGGGCGGCTGAGCCTGTCGTTCGACTATGCCGACGAACTGTTCGAGGCCGCGACTATCCAGCGCCTGGCGGAGCACTTCATCAACCTGCTGCACGCCGTCACCGAGCAACCGCAACAGGCCATCGGCGACCTCACGCTGATGCAGCACGATGAGCAGCGCCAATGGAGCGAAGCGCCGTGCACGCCAGCTCAACAATGGCTGCCGGAACTGCTCAACCGGCACACGTCGGATGAAACCGCGCTGGTCTGGCAGGGCGGCAGCCTGACCTTCGCCCAACTGCACACCAGGGCCAACCGTCTGGCCCATTACCTGCGCGACAAGGGTGTCGGCCCGGACGTGTGCGTAGCCATCGCCGCCGAACGTTCGCCGCAACTGCTGATCGGCCTGCTGGCAATCATCAAGGCCGGTGGCGCCTACGTGCCACTGGACCCGGATTACCCCGCCGAGCGCCTGGCCTACATGCTGGAGGACAGCGGCGTGCACCTGCTGCTGACCCAGACCGCGTTGCTGGCGCACTTGCTGACGCCAGAAGGCGTGTGCGTGATCGCCATGGACAGCCTGCACCTGGACAGCTGGCCGACCCAGGCGCCGGGCCTGCACCTGGATGGCGACAACCTCGCCTACGTGATTTACACCTCCGGCTCCACCGGCCAGCCCAAAGGCGTGGGCAACACCCACGCGGCGCTGGCCGAGCGCTTGCAGTGGATGCAGGCCACGTATCAGCTCAATGAAACCGATGTGTTGATGCAAAAGGCGCCGATCAGTTTTGACGTGTCGGTGTGGGAATGTTTCTGGCCGCTGATCACCGGGTGTCGCCTGGTGCTCGCCGGCCCCGGCGAACACCGCGACCCGCACCGTATCGCACAGCTTGTGCAGCAGCATGGCGTCACCACGCTGCACTTTGTGCCGCCGCTGTTGCAGGTGTTTATCGACGAACCGCTGGCAGCCGAGTGCACCAGCCTGCGCCGCCTGTTCTCTGGCGGCGAAGCCTTGCCCGCCGAGTTGCGCAACCGCGTGTTGGCGCAGTTGCCGGCGGTGCAGTTGCACAACCGTTATGGCCCGACCGAAACCGCGATCAACGTGACCCACTGGCAGTGCAGCGCAGAAGACGGCGAACGCTCGCCGATAGGCCGCCCGCTGGGCAATGTGATTTGTCGCGTGCTCGACGAGCAGCTCAACCCCGTACCGGTGGGCGTGCCGGGTGAACTGTGCATTGGCGGCATCGGCCTGGCTCGCGGCTACCTCGGTCGGGCAGGGCTGACGGCTGAGCGTTTTGTCGCTGACCATCAGGGTGCGCGCCTGTATCGCACCGGTGACCGTGCGCGCTGGAGCGCCGACGGTGTGCTCGACTACCTCGGCCGTCTCGACCAGCAAGTGAAGCTGCGCGGTTTCCGTGTGGAGCCGGGAGAAATCGAAGCCCGAATGCTCGCCCTGGCCGGTATCGCCCAGGCCGTGGTGCAGGTGCGTGACGGTCAACTGATCGGCTACTACACCGCCCCTGCCGAGCTGGACGAACACGCGGTCAACACCGCGCTGGCCGCCGAACTGCCGGAGTACATGGTGCCCGCGCTGTTGATGCGCCTGGACGCCATGCCGCTGAGCCCCAGCGGCAAACTCGACCGCCGCGCCTTGCCGGAACCTGTGTGGCAAGCCCGCGAACACGTTGAGCCGCAATCTCCGTTGCAGCAGCAAATCGCCGCGATCTGGCGCGAAGTCCTCGGGCTGCCACGCGTCGGCCTGCGCGACGACTTCTTCGCCCTCGGCGGCCACTCGTTGCTGGCCACGCAAATCATCTCCCGTACCCGCCAGGCCTGCGATGTCGAGCTGCCGTTGCGCACCTTGTTCGAATCCAGCGAGTTGGGGGCTTTTGCCGAGCAAGTCGGGTTGATTCAGGCGTCGGGCCAGCGCAACCAGCAGACCGCCATCGCCAGGGTCGATCGCAACCAGCCAGTGCCGTTGTCCTACTCCCAGCAGCGCATGTGGTTCCTCTGGCAGATGGAACCGGACAGCCCGGCCTACAACGTCGGCGGCATGGCACGCCTGCGTGGCGTGCTGGATGTCGGGCGGTTCGAGGCGGCGTTACAGGCGTTGATCATGCGCCACGAAACCCTGCGCACCACCTTCCCGAGTGTCGACGGTGTGGCGTATCAGAAGGTCTCGCCACAGGCCGGCTTGCGCATGAGTTGGCAGGACTTCACCGCGCTGAACGACACCGAGCGCCAGCAGCGCGTGCAGCACCTGGCCGACGTAGAGGCCCACACACCGTTCAACCTGGAAACCGGGCCACTGTTGCGCGCCTGCCTGGTCAAGGCGGGCGAGCAGGAACACTACCTGGTACTAACCCTGCACCACATCGTCACCGAAGGCTGGGCCATGGACATTTTTGCCCGTGAACTCAGCGCGCTGTACGAAGCCTTCATCGACGAGCGTGACTCGCCGCTGGCGCCATTGCCGGTGCAGTACCTCGACTACAGCGTGTGGCAACGCCAGTGGCTGGAAAGCGGAGAGCGAGAACGCCAGCTGGATTACTGGACCGCGCAACTGGGCCACGAGCATCCCTTGCTGGAACTGCCCGGCGACCGCCCACGGCCAGCGGTGCAAAGCCATCGGGGCGAGCTGTACCGTTTCGACCTGAGCGATGACCTGGCTGCTCGCGTGCGTGCCTTCAACGCCGAACGCGGCCTCACGCTGTTCATGACCATGACCGCCACCTTGGCGGTGCTGCTTTACCGCTACAGCGGCCAGACCGACCTGCGCATCGGCGCCCCGGTGGCCAACCGTATTCGCCCGGAAAGCGAAGGGCTGATCGGTGCCTTCCTCAACACCCAAGTGCTGCGTTGCCAGCTCACTGGGCAGATGAACGTCAGCGAGCTGTTTGAGCAGGTGCGCCACACCGTGATCGAAGGCCAGTCCCATCAGGACCTGCCGTTCGATCATCTGGTGGAAGCCCTGCAACCGCCGCGCAGCGCGGCGTACAACCCGCTGTTCCAGGTGATGTGCAACGTGCAGCGCTGGGAGTTTCAGCAGAGCCGCCAACTGGCTGGCATGACGGTGGAGTACCTGGCCAACGATGCCCGCGCGACCAAGTTCGACCTCAACCTGGAAGTCACCGATCTGGACCATCGCCTGGGTTGCTGCCTGACCTACAGCACTGATCTGTTCGACGAGCCACGCATTGCACGTATGGCCGAACATTGGCGCAACCTGCTGGAAGCGTTGATTGCCGATCCGCAGCAGCGCCTGAGTGAATTGCCCTTGCTGACGGTCGCCGAGCAGCGCGCCTTGCACGGTAGCCTCGGCGTTGAGGCGGGTGAGCATCGTCTCGACCAGTGCATTCATCAGCTGTTCAGCCAGCAGGCGCTCAAGCGTGCCGATGCCCCGGCCCTGACCTTCGCAGGCGAAACGCTCACCTACGCCGAACTCGACGCCCGCGCCAATCGCTTGGCCTGGATGCTGCGCGAACGCGGCGTCGGCCCGCAGGTGCGTGTCGGCCTGGCGCTGCCGCGTTCGCTGGAAATGGTCATCGGCCTGTTGGCGATTCTTAAAGCTGGCGGCGCGTATGTGCCACTGGACCCGGAATACCCGCTGGACCGTCTGCATTACATGATCGAAGACAGCGGTATTGGCCTGCTGCTCAGTGATGGGGCAATGTTCGAAGCCCTCGGCGAATTGCCCGCGAGCGTCGCCTGCTGGTGCCTCGAAGATGACTCACCGGTGCTGGCGAATTACCCGGTCAGTGAGCTGCCGTTTATCAGTCTGCCGCAACATCAGGCGTACTTGATCTACACCTCCGGCTCCACCGGCAAGCCGAAGGGCGTGGTGGTGTCCCACGGTGAAATCGCCATGCATTGCCAGGCGGTGATCGAGCGTTTCGGCATGCGCGCGGATGACTGCGAGCTGCATTTTTATTCGATCAATTTTGACGCCGCCACCGAGCGGTTGCTGGTGCCGCTGCTCAGCGGTGCGCACGTGGTGCTGCGCGCTCAGGGGCAGTGGGATGCGGAAGAAATCTGCGGGCTGATCCGCGAGCATCGCATCAATATCCTCGGTTTCACGCCGAGCTATGGCAGCCAGTTGGCGCAATGGCTGGCGACTCAACACCAGACGCTGCCGGTGCGCATGTGTATCACCGGCGGCGAGGCGTTGACCGGCGAACATTTGCAGCGCATCCGTGCAGCGTTCCAGCCGCAGGTGTTCTTCAACGCCTACGGCCCGACCGAAACCGTAGTGATGCCGCTGGCCAGCCTTGCGCCCGAGCAATTGGAGGAGGGCGCCGGCAGTGTGCCGATCGGCAGCATTATCGGTGACCGCGTGGCCTACATTCTCGACGCCGACCTGGCCTTGGTGCCGCAAGGCGCGACCGGCGAGTTGTACGTGGGCGGGGCCGGTCTGGCCCAGGGTTACCACGAGCGTCCGGGGATGACGGCGGAGCGTTTTGTGGCTGATCCGTTCACCACGAACGGCGGCCGTGTGTACCGCACCGGCGACCTGGTGCGCCAGCGCGCCGATGGGTTGGTGGAGTACCTGGGGCGGATTGATCATCAGGTGAAAATCCGTGGTTTCCGTATTGAACTGGGCGAGATCGAAACGCGCCTGCTGGAACACGCGGCCGTGCGCGAGGCGGTGGTGCTGGCGCTGGATTCGCCGAGCGGCAAACAGCTGGTGGCGTACCTGGTCAGCGACGCAGAGCCTGCAACCTTGCGCGAAGCGTTGAAACTGCACCTCAAGGCGCAGTTGCCGGACTACATGGTGCCCACGCACCTGATCGTGCTCGACAGCATGCCGCTGACCGCCAACGGCAAGCTCGACCGCCGCGCCTTGCCGCAGCCTGACCCCGAGGCCAATCGCCAACACTACGTCGCGCCACGCAGCGAGCTTGAACAAACGCTGGCCGCGATCTGGTGTGCGGTGCTCAACGTGCAGCGCGTTGGCCTGGACGATAATTTCTTTGAGCTGGGCGGCGATTCAATCCTGTCGATCCAGGTGGTCAGCCGCGCGCGGCAGGCCGGAATTCACTTCAGCCCCCGCGACCTGTTCCAGCACCAGACCGTGCACACTCTGGCCGCAGTCGCCACCCGCTCCGAGCAGGTCACCGCCGAGCAAGGTGTGCTCACGGGCAGTTCGGGCCTTACGCCCATCCAGAAATGGTTCTTCGACACCGAGATTCCAAACCGTCAGCACTGGAACCAGGCGCTGCTGCTCAAGCCGCTGCAACTGCTTGATCCGCAGCGCCTGGAACAGGCACTGCTGGCCGTGCTGGAACACCACGACGCCTTGCGCCTGAGCTTTACCCCGCGTGATGCGCAATGGCACGCCGAGCACTTGGCGGTGCCCGCAGGCGGCGTGCTGAAGCAGGCGCAAGTGCGCGATATGCAGCACTGCGCGGCGCTGTTCACCGACACCCAACGCAGCCTCGACCTCGAACACGGCCCGCTGCTGCGCGCCCTGTTGGTAGACGGGCCTGAGGGCCAGCAACGGCTGCTGATTGCGATCCATCACCTGGTGGTGGACGGCGTGTCGTGGCGCGTACTGCTGGAAGACCTGCAAAACGTCTACCGCCAACTCAGCGACGGCCAGTCCATCAGCCTGCCCGCCAAGACCAGCGCCCTGCGCGATTGGGCCGCGCGCTTGCAGGCGTATGCCGGCAGCGAGTCACTGCGCGAAGAGTTGAGCGTCTGGCAGGCTCAATTGGCAGGCCCGGCGGTGGCGTTACCGGTGGACCGCCCACAAGGCTCACTGCGCAACCGCGACGCCGATACGCTCAGCGTGCGTCTGGACGCCGAGCACACCCGTCAATTGCTGCAACAAGCGCCAAGCGCCTACCGCACCCACGTCAACGACCTGTTGCTGACGGCCCTGGCTCGCGTGGTGTGCCGCTGGAGCGGCCACGACTCGGCGCTGATCCAGCTGGAAGGCCACGGCCGCGAAACCCTGTTTGATGAGATCGACCTGACCCGCAGCGTTGGCTGGTTCACCAGCGCCTACCCGTTGCGCCTGACGCCGCTGGCAGAGCAGGGCGCCTCGATCAAGGCGATCAAGGAACAACTGCGCGGCGTGCCGCACAAGGGCCTGGGTTATGGCGTGCTGCGTTATCTGGCCGACGACCTGATCCAGCACACCATGGCCGCGTTGCCGAGCGCTGAAATTACCTTCAATTACCTCGGTCAGTTCGACCAGAGCTTCGGCGCCGATGCGCTGTTTCATCCGCTGGATGAATCGGCGGGCCAGGCCCATGACCCTGATGCGCCGCTGCCTAACGCGCTGAGCGTCGACAGCCAGGTGTACGGCGGCGAGCTGGTATTGCGCTGGACCTTCAGCCGTGAACGCCATGATCAACAGACCATCCGCGAACTGGCAGATGCTTATCTGGCCGAGCTGCGAAGCCTGATCGCGCATTGCCTCAAGGATGACGCGGGCGGCCTCACGCCGTCCGACTTCCCGCTGGCACGCCTGACCCAACTTCAACTGGACGCCTTGCCGGTTCCGGCCAGCGCCATCGAAGACGTTTACCCGCTGACCCCGATGCAGGAAGGCTTGTTGCTGCACACCCTGTTGGAACCGGGCACCGGCCTCTACTACATGCAGGACCGCTACCGCATCAACAGCGCCCTGGACCCGGAACGTTTCGCCACGGCCTGGCAGGCAGTCATCGCCCGCCACGAAGCGTTGCGTGCCTCGTTCTGCTGGAACGTCGGCGAAGACATGCTGCAAGTGATCCACAAACCGGGCAGCACGCCGATCGACTACCTCGACTGGAGTGCCGAGCCGCAAGCCGAGCATGAACCGCGCCTGCAAGCCTTGCTCAAGGCTGAGCGCGAAGCCGGGTTCGATCTGCTGAATCAGGCGCCGTTCCACCTGCGCCTGATCCGCGTCGGCGAAGCACGCTACTGGTTCATGATGAGCAACCACCACATCCTCATCGACGCGTGGTGCCGTTCGCTGCTGATGAACGACTTCTTCGACATCTACACGGCCCTGGGCGAGGGCCGCGACGCGCAACTGGCCACGCCACCGCGTTACCGCGATTACATCGCCTGGCTGCAACGCCAGAACCTCGCCGAAGCCCGCCAGTGGTGGCAGCAGAACCTGCAAGGGTTCGAACGCACCACGCCGATTCCGAGCGACCGGCCATTCCTGCGCGAACACGCAGGCCACAGCGGCGGCATGGTGGTGGGCGACTGCTACACCCGCCTTGACGCCCGCGATGGCGCGCAGCTGCGCGAGTTGGCCCAGGCCCATCAACTGACCGTCAACACCTTTGCTCAGGCTGCATGGGCGTTGGTGCTGCGCCGCCTGAGTGGTGATCGGGATGTGCTGTTCGGCGTCACCGTGGCCGGGCGCCCGGTGGACATGCCAGAGATGCAACGCACCGTCGGCCTGTTTATCAACAGCATCGCGCTGCGGGTAAAACTGCCTGAAGACGACCGGCGTTGCAGCGTGCGCCAGTGGCTGAGCGGCCTGCTCGACAGCAACATGCAACTGCGCGAGTACGACTACCTGCCACTGGTGACCATCCAGGAGCACAGTGAACTGCCCAAGGGCCAGCCGCTGTTCGACAGCCTGTTTGTGTTTGAAAACGCCCCGGTGGAAGTCTCGGTGCTGGACCGCGCGCAAAGCCTGAATGCCACGTCGGATTCTGGCCGTACCCACACCAACTTCCCGTTGACCGCCGTGTGCTACCCCGGCGACGACCTCGGTTTGCACCTGTCTTACGACAAGCGTTACTTCGACGAAACCACCGTGCAAGGCATGCTCGGTGAGTTCAAACGCCTGCTGCTGGCGCTGGTGCAGGGCTTCCATGGCGACATGGCTGACCTGCCGCTGATTGGCGAGCAGGAACGCCAGTTTTTGGTAGAGGGCTGCAACCAGAGCGAGCGCGACTACCCACTGGAGCGCAGTTATGTCGAGCTGTTCGAAGCGCAGGTGGCCAAGCATCCGCAGCGTATTGCCGCCAGTTGCCTGGATCAGCAATGGAGTTATGCCGAGCTTAACCGGCGCAGTAATCGCCTCGGTAACGCGCTGATCAAGGCGGGCGTCGGCCTGGATCAGCCCGTTGCCTTGTTGGCCGAGCGCAACCTTGACCTGTTGGGCATGATCATCGGCAGCTTCAAGGCCGGTGCCGGTTACTTGCCGCTGGACCCTGGCCTGCCCAGCCAACGCCTGAGCCGAATTATCGACCTGAGCCGCACGCCATTGCTGGTGTGTACGCAAGCCTGCCGCGAACAGGCGCTGGAATTGCTCGAAGAATTCGCCTGTTCTGCGCGGCCGAAATTATTGGTGTGGGACGCGCTGGCGCAGGCGGATGACAACCCAGGCATCTACAGCGGCCCGGACAACCTCGCCTATGTGATCTACACCTCGGGCTCAACCGGCTTGCCCAAAGGTGTGATGGTTGAGCAGCGCGGCATGCTCAATAACCAGTTGAGCAAGGTGCCGTACCTGGACTTGAGTGCGGCGGATGTAATCGCGCAAACCGCATCGCAAAGTTTTGATATTTCCGTGTGGCAGTTCCTCGCCGCGCCGCTGTTCGGCGCGCGGGTGGATATTGTGCCGAACACTCTCGCCCATGATCCTCAGGGCTTGCTGGCGCATGTACAGGCTCAGGGTATTACTGTGCTGGAAAGCGTGCCGTCGCTGATTCAGGGCATGCTCGCTCAAGAGCGCATAGGCCTGGACGGCTTGCGCTGGATGCTGCCGACCGGTGAGGCGATGCCGCCGGAACTGGCGCACCAATGGCTGCTGCGTTACCCGGACATTGGCCTGGTGAACGCCTATGGCCCGGCTGAATGTTCGGATGACGTGGCGTTCTTCCGTGTGGATGTGGCCTCGACCCGTGGCACTTACCTGCCGATTGGTACTCCGACCGACAACAACCGTTTGTACCTGTTGGACGGCGCGCTGGAGCTGGTGCCGCAGGGCGCTGTCGGTGAATTGTGCGTGGCCGGGACAGGGGTTGGGCGGGGTTATGTCAGCGATCCGCTGCGCACCGCGCCCGTGTTTGTGCCCAACCCGTTTGGCGCACCGGGCGAGCGCCTGTACCGCACGGGTGATCTTGCGCGCCGGCGCAGCGATGGCGTGCTGGAATACGTGGGGCGTATCGACCACCAGGTGAAGATTCGCGGTTACCGTATCGAACTGGGTGAAATCGAGGCGCGCCTGCATGAGCAACCGCAAGTGCGCGATGCGGCGGTTGGCGTTCAGGAAGGAGCCAACGGCAAGCATTTGGTTGGCTATTTGGTGGCGGCCGAAGCAGCGCTCAACCCGAGCGAGCGCCTGGACCATATCAAGCAGCGCCTGCGTGCTGAGCTGCCGGAATACATGGTGCCGCTGCACTGGTTATGGCTTGACCGGCTGCCGTTGAACGCCAACGGCAAACTCGACCGCAAGGCGCTGCCTGCGTTGGAAATCGGCCAATTGCACAGCCAGGATTATCTGGCGCCGCGCAATGAGCTGGAGGCCACCCTGGCCGCGATCTGGGCCGAAGTGCTGAAAGTCGAAAGGGTGGGGGTGCAGGACAACTTCTTCGAACTGGGCGGGCACTCGTTGCTGGCCACGCAGATTGCGTCCCGTGTGCAGAAAACCCTGCAACGTGACGTGCCGCTGCGGGCGATGTTCGAGTGCAGCACAGTGGCGCAGTTGGCCGAGTACATCGAGGGGCTGGCGGCGAATGAGATCAGCGCCGAGAAGGTGGATCGGTTGAGTGATTTGATGGCGGAGTTGGAGGGGCTTTAATCCTCGCCAGCTGGAAGGGTCTCATCGCAGGCAAGCCAGCTCCCACATTTGAATGGATTCACAGTTCAAAATGTGGGAGCTGGCTTGCCTGCGATGGCGTCAGCCCAAGCGCTGCTTATTTTGGCCCAAGGATTTTTACCAGCTTATCCGGCGACGGCGCGCCTTGCTGTTGCTGCAACCCACCTTTGTCGTCCAGGTAGAAAATCGCTGGCGTCGCCGACAATTCCAGCGCTTCCATCAACTTCATATTCGCATCGAGCTTGGCCTCGATATCGGCCGGGATTTTGTCCAGTGCCTGCAGTTTGCTGCCTTTGCCGGCGGCTTCGTGTTCTTCCAGTGCCTTTTGCGGGTCTTGGGCGGCGAACAGCGCGGCGGATTTGCCTGGGCTGTCTTCGCGGATGATGCCAACCATGATGTGGCGTAACTGCACCTTGCCGGCTTTTACCCACGGCCGCGCCTGTTCCCAGAACATGTTGCAGTACGGGCAGTTGGGGTCACTGAACAGGTAGACGATGCGCGGTGCATTTTTATCGCCGTCCTGAATCCAGTTGCTGTGTTCCATTTTGCCCCAGACCTCCTTGGCCATCGGCGCGTACACCAGTTTTTCCAGCGGCGCGCTGCTCAGGTCATTGCCCTGGGCATCGTACAGGTTGCCAGCGAGCACGCTTTTGCCGTCGGCGGTCAGGTACAGGGCCATGCCGCGGTTCTGGTATTGCGCGGCATAACCGGTGAGACCGCTGGGGGCGTCGAATTTACCGAGGATCCTGGCGCCTTTGGCCTCGATCTGTTTGATCGGTGCAGGCCAGTCTTCGGCCTGGGCCAGCGTGGCCGCCAGCGTGAGTGGCAGCAGGGTCAGCAGTTGGCGGAGGCTTGGCATGTGGGTTTCCTTGCAGGGGCAGTATCAAAGGGTTCCATGGCGCGGGCCAGGCTGGCTTGGGACAGTTCACCGAGGTGACTGTTGATCAGGCGCCCATCGGCTTGATAGAACAGCGTGGTCGGCAGGGCCATGGAGCCAACGGCCTGGCCGAGGCGGCCGCTGGCGTCAAACAGCACGTTGTCGAGGGTCAGGCCCTGGGTCGCGAGAAAGGTACTGACGCTTTGCATGCTTTCGGCCTGGTTGACGAACAGGAAGGTTACGTCCGGGCGCTGATGTTGCGCGCGCTCCAGCACCGGCATTTCGCGGCGGCACGGTGGGCACCAGGTGGCCCAGAGGTTGATCACCAGCGGGCCGCCTTTGTAATCGGCCAGTTGCACCACGTCGCCATTGGCGTTGCGCAGGGTGATGTCCGGCAGTTGCGAGCCTTTGTCGTAGAGGCTCAGGGACACGCTGGTCAAGCCCCAGAACACCAGGCCGGTGAGTACCCCGGCGCCCAGCGGCGTGCGCAGGGCCGGGCGGCGCCAGCCGTACAGCAGGGCGCCGAGTATCAGCGCGATCACGCCGGGCCAGGCCAGAAAACCGCCGTCGCGCAGGTCAACCATTTGCAGCGGGTCGTGGCGGTAATCGCTCCAGTACATCAATACAAAGCTGACCCGCGCCACCAGCATGCCCAGCAGGAACAGGCTGAACAGCACCGATTCCGGGTTCTCACCGCCACGCTTGGCCACGCGCCAGCCCACCACGGTGGCGAGAATCAGCGCGCCGATCAGCAGGATGTGGTTCAGGGCGATGGCAAAGGTGCCGATGGTCAGGGTCATCATCAGCGCGCATCCCGGGTTTGGGTCCAGCGTTGCAGGAAGGCAGCGGCATCCACTTCGCCGGTAATGCGCTGCGCGCGGCGTTCTTCACCGTCCGGGCCGATCCACACAAAGCTCGGCGGCCCCGGCACTTTGTAACGGCCGAGCAGCTCACGGCTGGCGGCGTTGTCGGCGGTGACGTCCAGGCGCAGCAGGCGCACGTCTTTGAGGGCGGCCATCACATCGGGTTTGCCGAACACCTGTTTTTCCATGATTTTGCACGACACACACCAGTCGGCGTAGTAGTCCACCAGCACCCATTGGCCCTGGGCCTTGGCGCTGTCGAGCTGGCTTTGCAGCACGGCGGGGTCGTTGATGGTCATGAACGCCTCGTGGGCGCTCGGCGCAGCGGCGGTGTTCGAGCCGCTGTAGACCTTCAACGGTTGCCACAGCTCATCGCTGCCACCGGCCGCGCCCACCACCAGCACCGCGCCCCACAGGCCCAGCAACAGCGAGCCGGCGCCGAGTACCTTGGCGGCCAGGCCGTATTCGCGAGCCAGCGTCCAGCCGCAGTAGGCCATCACCAGCGCCAGTGCGCCCCACAGGCCGAGCCACAGGCTTGCATCCACCACCGGGCGAATCATCAGCACAGCGGTGCCGAGGAACAGGAAGCCGAAGATGCCCTTGAGCACGTTCATCCAGGTGCCAGGTTTGGGCAGGAAGCGATTGCCCACGGTCACCAGCAGCAACAGCGGAATACCGATGCCGATGCCCATGGCGAACAGGATCAGGCCGCCGTGCAGCGCATTGCCGCTTTGTGCGATGTAGAGCAGCGCACCGGCCAGTGGCGCGGTCATGCACGGGCCGACCAGCAGGCCGGACAGCGCGC
Source organism: Pseudomonas sp. PWP3-1b2 (assembly GCF_049896045.1). Classification (NCBI taxonomy): domain Bacteria; kingdom Pseudomonadati; phylum Pseudomonadota; class Gammaproteobacteria; order Pseudomonadales; family Pseudomonadaceae; genus Pseudomonas; species Pseudomonas sp. PWP3-1b2. Next base: position 10,580 of record NZ_JAFCTN010000036.1, on the reverse strand, counting down.
CGAGAACCCCGGCGCCCACAAGGCTGCCGCCGCTTTGCTGACGGCTGACGTTGTCCAGGCGGTCGCGCAGGAAGGCAGGCAATTGCAGTTCAAAGAAGCCGAACATCGGCAGGGCGAGGATCACGAACAGCGCCGCGAAACTGCCCAGAATCCACGGGGTTTGCAACAGGGCAGCAAGGTTGCCGCCCAGCAATGCGGCCAACACGCCGAGCGCCGCATACACCAGCGCCATGCACACCACATAACTACTGGCCAAGGCAAAACCGCGACGCGGGCTGGCGCCACTGCCTACCACTAGACCTGCAAGGATTGGCAACATCGGCAACGAACATGGGGCAAATGCGAGCAACAGACCCAAGCCAAAGAACACCAACAGGCTCCAGCCCAGGCTGCGCTGCTGCAGGCCGCTCGCCAGGCTTTGATCCGGGGCTTGCGCGGTGGCCGCAACGGCCGGGTTGCCGCCCAGGTCCACGGTGATCGACTGCGGCGGGTAGCACAGGCCTGCATCCGCACAGCCCTGCCAGCCCAGCTTGACCTGGCCGGTGGCGCCGGCCGGAATCTTCACTTCCAGGCCCTGGCGGTACACTTGCTGCTCGCCAAAGAACTCATCGCTATGGGCTTCGCCCTGCGGCAGCACAGGCTTTTCGGCGAGGCCGTCGAACTTCATGCGTTGCTGGTAGAGGTAATATCCATCGGCGATCTGCCAATACAGCTGGGTTTCACCGCTTTCAAGACGTTCGGAAGTAAACGTGAACGCTTTGCCCACCGGCAGGAAATCGGGTTTGGTCTCAAAGGGGTTCCCCGGCGCAGCCTGGGCAAACCCTGCGAACAACACCAGCAGAAAGGTAAACAGATGCCGCATGGTCAAGCCTTAGTTCGATGCAAGTGAGGCACACAATGTGTGGCGTTGATTAACCGATGATTAACCGCGGCTATTCTAGAGGGTGTGTGCAGGTTTTAGCGGCATAATCTGCGCTTAATCCGTGGCACCTTTAATTCCCCCATCTTTCATGAAGGGTTAACCATGCACGTACTGGTCTGTGAAGACGACGAACTGATCGCCAGCGGCATCGTGGCCGGCCTCAGCGCCCAGGGCTTTACCGTCGAGCGCGTGGCCACGGCCGGCGCCGCACGGGCGATGCTCAAGGCGGCGACGTTCGACATCATGGTGCTCGACCTCGGGTTGCCCGACGAAGACGGCCTCAAGCTGCTGCAACAACAGCGCAGCCAGGGCCTGGAAATTCCGGTGCTGATTTTGACTGCGCGCGACTCGGTGACCAACCGTGTCGACGGCCTGCAAGCCGGTGCCGACGACTACCTGCTCAAACCCTTCGACCTGCGTGAACTCGCCGCGCGCCTGCAAACCCTGTTGCGGCGGGTGGCGGGGCGCAGCGTCAACCTGATCGAACACGGCCGCCTGGCCTACGACCCGAGCAGCCGCGAGACTTTCCTGGGCGGCCAGCCGGTGGACCTGTCCCGCCGCGAACAGGCGCTGCTGCAAGCCCTGCTGCACAACAAGGGCCGTGTGCTGTCCAGCGAACAGCTCAAGGACAGCGTCTACGGCTTCAATGATGAACTGGAAAGCAATGCGCTGAACGTGCATATCCACCACCTGCGGCGCAAATTGGGCAACGGCATTGTCGAGACTGTGCGCGGCCTGGGCTATCGCCTGGGCACCGCCGATGCTGGCGTGGCTGACAAGGGCGAGAGCGTTTCGTGATGAGCCTGCGCCTGCGCCTGACGTTCAAGCTGGGCGCCGCTTTTGTGCTGATCTGGGCTCTGGCGGCGGCCTGGATGCTCAACGATTTGCGCAACCAGATGATGTTTTCCCTCGACCAGCGTCTGGTGGCGTCGGCGCGCATGGTGGCCGGGCTGACCGAGCAGATGCCTGGCCTTGCCAGCATGAGCAGCACCACGCAGTTGCGCACCGAGCAGTTGAATGTGCCGGGAGGCATGGCCTGCCAGGTCAGCTCTCTGCGCGGGGAAATTCTCGCGCGTAGCCACACCACGCCGGAGGAAGGTCTGGAGTCGCGCAGAAGCGGCTTTCGCGACCAGATGATCGACGGCGTGGGCTGGCGCAGTTTCACCCTGTCCCGTGGCGACCTGCTGATCACCACCGCTGACCGACAGGTTGAGCGTGAGGCGCTTAACCTGTCGATCCTGTTGGCGGCTTCGGTGCCGGTGGGCGTGGCCTTGCTCGGTTGCCTGTGCCTGCTGTGGCTCGGCATCGGCCAGAGCCTGGTGCCGCTCAATCGCATGCGTGACGCGTTGATGCGCCGCAGTGCCGATTCCCTTGAGCCGCTGCAGATTCACCCGCTGCCGAGCGAGCTGAAACCGCTGCTCGACACCCAAAACCAACTGTTGCAGCGCATTGCCAAGACCATCGAGCGTGAGCGCCGCCTGACCGGCGACGCCGCTCACGAACTGCGCAGCCCGTTGACGGCGATCAAGACCCACCTGCAAGTGGCGCGCATGACCGACGGCGCGGCCCGCGACCAATCCCTGGCGCACGCCGAGGAAGGCGCCGACCGCCTGCACCGCACCCTGGAGCAATTGCTGTTGCTGGCGCGCGTGGAGGGCAACCTGTCGTTCGATGACGGCATGCACTCCAGCGCCGAGCAAGTGGCGCGGCTGGCGATTCAGGATGCCAACGCGGGCGACAACACGCGCATCGATCTGATCCTGCCGGCCAACGTGTCCGCCACTCCGGTGGAAATGCCAGTGGGCCTGGCCGTCGCGGCCCTGCGCAACTTGCTGGATAACGCCTTGCGCCACACCCCGGCGCACACGCGCGTGGAACTGAGCGTGTTCACCGGCGCCGACAACGTGGTGTTCCGCGTGCGCGACCATGGCAAGCAGATCTCCAGCGAGGACATGCAACACCTCACCCAGCGGTTCTGGCGCAATGGCAGCAGCGAAGGGTGCGGGCTCGGGCTGGCGATTGTTCAGGCGATCGTCCAGCGTTGCTCCTGTTCGTTGAAGTTCGACAGCCAGCCGGACGGCTTGCGGGTTGACCTGGGTATGCCGTTGCGACGCTGATTGGGTTTTTTCAGCCACCCAATATTTGGGAGCTGGCCTCACACTGACCCCGCTGTGTGGTGAAGGCACAGACCTTTAGTCACTTATGGCTGGGCTGGCTTCCTGGTGTTTGCCAACAGTGACCCGCTGCAACAGCGGAGCCGATATCAGCCATCACCCAAACAACAGACAGGGACTCAATCAAAAAACCGCCGCCCCCCTAAATCCCCAAGCCGCTGGTGCGTTTCAAGAACATGAAACCCGTACCCACGCCGCCTATTGAGGGATCGAAAGATGTCAGTCGCGACCACCCGTATCGAAGCCCCCCAGGTCAGCCCTGACCCCGTGGAAACGCTCTACCATTTCGAAGAAACCCCGCTGCTGGCCCGCCAACGCCAACAGGAATCCAACGCGCGCAGCTACCCCCGACGCATCCCTCTGGCACTCAAGCGCGCCAAGGGGATCTACGTGGAAGACGTTGAAGGCCGCCGCTTCATCGACTGCCTGGCCGGCGCCGGTACCCTGGCGCTGGGCCACAATCACCCGGTTGTGATCGACGCGATCCAGCAGGTACTCAGCGATGAACTGCCGCTGCACACCCTCGATTTGACCACCCCGGTCAAAGACAAATTCGTACAAGACCTGTTCGGCCTGCTGCCGCAAGCGCTGGCGCAAGAAGCGAAGATCCAGTTTTGCGGCCCCACCGGCACCGATGCCGTGGAAGCCGCTTTAAAACTGGTGCGCACCGCGACGGGCCGCAGCACGGTGCTCTCGTTTCAGGGCGGTTACCACGGCATGAGCCAGGGCGCGTTGAGCCTGATGGGCAGCCTGGGGCCGAAAAAACCCTTGGGCGCGCTGCTCGGCAATGGCGTGCAGTTTTTGCCATTCCCTTACGACTACCGCTGCCCGTTTGGCCTGGGCGGCGCTGAGGGTGTGCGGGTCAACCTGCATTACCTGGAAAACCTGCTCAACGACCCGGAAGCCGGCGTGCTGCTGCCTGCCGCAGTCATTGTCGAAGTGGTGCAGGGCGAGGGCGGCGTCATTCCGGCCGACCTCGACTGGCTGCGTGGCCTTAGGCGTATCACTGAACAGGCCGGTGTGGCGTTGATCGTCGATGAGATTCAGAGCGGTTTCGGCCGTACCGGCAAGATGTTCGCCTTCGAGCACGCCGGCATCATCCCGGACGTGGTGGTGCTGTCCAAGGCCATCGGCGGCAGCCTGCCCCTGGCGGTGGTGGTGTATCGCGACTGGCTCGACACCTGGCTGCCGGGCGCCCATGCCGGAACGTTCCGCGGCAATCAGATGGCTATGGCGGCGGGGTCGGCGGTGATGCGCTACCTCAAGGAAAACGACGTGGCAGGCCACGCGGCGGCCATGGGTGAACGCTTGAGCGAGCACTTGCGCATCCTTCAGCGAGACTTCCCGCAGTTGGGGGATATTCGTGGGCGCGGGCTGATGCTCGGCGTTGAGCTGGTCGACCCGCGCGGCGCGCTTGATATTCAGGGGCACCCACCAGTGCATCGCCAGCTGGCACCCCTGGTGCAGCGCGAATGCCTCAAGCGTGGGTTGATCCTGGAGCTGGGCGGTCGGCATGGCAGCGTAGTGCGCTTCCTGCCGCCGCTGGTAATCACTGGCGCCGAAGTGGACCAGGTTGCCGAGATTTTCGGTCGTGCGTTGGCGGCGGCGGTGGCCAGCCTGTAATTTTTTGCGAGCGTTATACGTTTCTACAGATATCAGCGCTGCGCGTGGTGCGCGGCGAGTCTTTAAGCGATGGAGAACAGCAATGACCTCAGTATTTGACCGCGACGACATCCTGTTTCAGGTAGTGGTCAACAGCGAAGAACAGTATTCGATCTGGCCGGATTACAAGGCCGTGCCGGAAGGCTGGCGTACCGTGGGCAAGAGCGGCATGAAGAAAGAATGCCTGGCCTACATCGAGGAAGTCTGGACGGATATGCGCCCGCTGAGCCTGCGCCAGAAAATGGACGGTGCAGCAGTCGCCGGCTGATTCATGTGGCAGCGGGCTTGTTGTGGCGAGGGAGCTTGCTCCCGTTGGGGTGCGCAGCGCCCCCAAAAAAAGCGGGAGCAAGCGCCCTCGCCACACAGAGCCTGCTCCCACAGAACAGCGTTATAGCGGCTGATTGGTGTACAGGTAATCCGTCGCCAACGACGCCAACGTCCTCACCCCCACCACCAACGCTGACTCATCCACAAAGAAGCCCGGATTATGATTCGGCGCGGCTTTGCTCATGTCCTGGTCCCGCGGCGTCACGCCCAGAAACACAAACAGCCCCGGCGCCTCTTTGGCATAAAACGAGAAGTCTTCGGCACCGCCCACCAGTGGCCCTTGCACCACGTCATCCTTGGCCGCCCAGCGCAGGCTTGGCAGCATTTTCTCGGTCAGGGCCGGGTTGTTGATGGTCGGGTCGTATTTTTCGATGATCGTGACCTCAGCCTTCGCGCCACCGCTTTCGGCGATTTTTTCCACGGTCTGGCGCACGTCCGCGTGCAGCTTCTGGCGAATGCCGTAGTCGTAGGAGCGAATGGTGCCGGTCATGTCCACCGACTCGGGGATGATGTTGTAGCGGGTGCCACCGTTGATGGTGCCGATGCTCACCACCGAGGGGAATGACGAAATATCGGTGCGGCGGCTGACCACGGTTTGCAGGCCGACAATGGTCTGCGCGCCCACGGTGATTGGGTCGATGCCGTCCCAGGGGCGACCGGCGTGCGTCTGTTTGCCGAGGATCTTGATGCGCAAGTCATCGGAGCTGGCCAGGGTTGGGCCGGGGCGATAAGCGATTTGCCCGGCCGGCACGCCGGCCCACACATGCAGGCCGAATACCGCGTCCGGCTTGGGCGCTTTCATCACGCCTTCCTGCACCATCATTTTCGCGCCCCAGGTGTTTTTGCCGTCGGGGATAAAGTCGCTGGGGCCTTCTTCGGCTGGCTGGAAATAAAACACCACGGTGCCGGGCAGACGGTCGCGCATGCCGGTCAGAATTTTCGCCGTACTCAGCAGGATGGCGGTGTGGGCGTCGTGGCCACAGGCGTGCATCACGTCGACCTCTTTACCCAGGTAGGTGCCCTTGGCTCTGGAGGCGAAGGGCAGGTCGGCGACTTCCTTGACCGGCAGCGCGTCCATGTCGGCGCGCAGGGCCACAGTCGGGCCGGGCAGGCCACCTTTTAACACGGCGACTACGCCGGTGCGGGCCACGCCGGTTTTCACTTCCAGGCCCAGCTCGCGCAATTGTTTGGCGACCAGCTCGGCGGTGCGGGTTTCGGTGTTGCCCAATTCGGGATGGGCGTGAATATCGCGACGGGTTTCCAGCAGTGCCGGCTCGAGGATTTTTGCCTGGGCGGCGATTTCCTCTCGGGCACTGTCCTGGCCGCTGCTGGCGGCAATCACGGCACTGCTGGCGACGCCGCACAGCATGCCGAACACCCACGGGTGGGTCAGACCGGTCAAACGCATAACTACCTCTCCATGATTATTGTTGTAAATCTTTCTCCTGCACGGTGCCGGCGGTGACCACCTGCACACTCAGGCGTGGCGTGGCCAGGTCCAGCCCGGCCTCGTCCAGATGGCGCTTGAGCGACAGGTTGAATGCCCGCGACACTTCCCACTGCTTGATCGGCGCCGTCTTGAAACGTGCGCGCAAAATCGCGCTGCCGGACTCAAAGCTTTCCACACCCTGGATCTCCAGCGGCGACCAGATGTTACGGCGCTGCAACGGGTCGTTGCGAATCTTCTGGCCGACGTCGCGCATCAGTTTGATCGCGTCGTCGATTTCCATGTTGTAGGGAATCGCCACCCGGAAGATCGCGTAGCCGAACTCCCGCGAGTAGTTCTTGATGCTCTTGATTTCACTGAACGGGATGGTGTGCACGATGCCGTCGATGTCGCGCAGGCGCACGGTGCGGATGGTCAGGCCCTCGACGGTGCCGAGGTGGCCGCCGACGTCCACGTAGTCATCAATAGCCAGGGAGTCTTCGATGATGATGAACAGGCCGGTGATCAAATCCGCCACCAGCGACTGCGCACCAAAACCGATGGCCAGGCCGATCACGCCGGCACCGGCCAGCAGTGGCGTGACGTTCATGCCCATGTTCGCCAGAGCGACGATGGCGGCGATGATAAAGATGGTCACGAACAGCACGTTGCGGATCAGCGGCATCATGGTTTGCGCGCGCGCATTTGCCAGGCCTTTGCGCGACCGGGTGAGGGCGTGATGGATCGCCGTGTCGCTGAGGATCCAGATCAGCCAGGCAAACAGCAGCGTGCCGCCGAGGCCGAACAGCTTGACGCTGATTTCATGACCGTCGCCTTCGGTAAAGCGAATCAGCGACAGGCCCCACACGCGAAGGCCCAACTCGATAAACACCAGCCAGACCAGCAAATGAGCGAGGGTGTAGACGAAGCTTTTCAGGCGATCCGAGTACAGCGCATGGCGCTTGTGCCCGCGTTGCGGTTTGAGCGCGTGTCGGCGAACCAGCCCATTAATCACCATGCACAGCACCAGCAATACCGTGCACAGCAGGGACTGGCGCAAGGCGGTGCTGGTGTCGCCGGCCGACAGGAACGTGGCGAACAACGAGATGCACACCAGCAGCAGCGCCGGCAAATACCAGAAGGTGCCAATAATCGACAGGGTATCGGTGAGGGCGCGGCGCGTCAGGCGGCGCGACAACGGCTGGTTGCGGATCAGGTGCGCGATGGGGCGGCGAAAACGCAGGATAAACACGCCGGTGGACAGCGCCGCCATCACATTGGCCACGGTGGCGGCGGTGTGGGCCAGGTGCTGGCCGAGGGCCTGTACCAGTCGCGGGTCACTCAAGGCCTCGCCAAAGGCGGCAAAACTGCCGATCCACCACAGCGGGCGAAAGGCCTGATGCCGCAGGATATACAGCGCGCGGTGACGGTGCGGGCCATCGAGCAAGGAAAAGGCAATCACGCAAATGGCCGAGAAGCAGGTGCCGACCACCAGCGCGTAGGCCAGCACCATCGCCAGGGATTTACCGAGTGAGAAGGGCAGCGCGTAACTCAGGTAGATCGTGATGACCAGGGCGATCAGCCAGGGCCCCAGTTTGCGCAGGGCGAAGCGCACCATGTCCCAGGTGCGCGGGTGTTGCGGCAATTCTTCCGGCAGGCCGAAGCGTTCACGTACGCGATGGCTGAGCCAGATCAGCGCGGCGGCCAGCAGGCTCCACACGGCGAGGATCACGGCGAAACCGAAAATGATCGGCAGCCATTCTCTGGCCGGCAGCATCAGTGCACTGAGTTCATCCTTGGCTTGGTCGAACTCATTCGACCAGCGCCCCAGCGGGCTGTCGGCGCCGGAAAACTGCGCTTCCAGGCCAGCCAGCGTGCCGCCGATCAACCCGAGTACGCCTTGCTCGGCGGCCGGTTGGGCTTTTTGCGTGGCTTCGCGCAGTTTTTTCAAGTCGCTCAGCAACTGGGTACGTTGCTGGTCGTTTTCCAGGGTTTTGATCACCTCGTCCAGCGACTGGCCCAGCGGCACCTCGGCCTGGGGTTGGGTCTTGGTGGTGTTGCCCAGCAGGCCGGGCAAGCCCACGGCGTGGGCAGACGTGAGCGGCAGCAACGTGAGCAGGGCAATCAGGAGGTAACAGGGCAGGGCAAACAGACGGGAAAGCACGAGGCGGTCAACCTTGAAAACGACGAATTGACCGAGTGTACGAGGCCGCTATGCCAGATGCGAGTGCATTTGTCAGTCCGCGAGTTTGGCGAGGATCTTGTAAACCACCGTACCCAGGATCAGCAGCATGCCGATCCACATGCCAAATACACCGACAGGCTTGTCGCGAAAGTTGAAGCCGACAGCCAGCAGGATCATGCCGATCAGAATGGGGATGAGCATGGCGTGGAACGAGGACATGGAAATCATGGGACGACGGCCTTGTCGGAGTGGGAATTCTGACAAGTTTAGGTCGGATTACAGAAAGTGCAGGTGATGTAGGTCAGGTGTACACATAACCAAATGTGGGAGCGAGCAAGTCGAATCGTCGCACCGCCGCTCCCACATTTTTAGATCAGGGCAGATCGCGACTCGCGTAGAACGCACCCAACACCTTCACCAAATGCGCCAGGTCATGGCTGCCGCACAGTTCACGGATAGAGTGCATCGCGAACGTCGGCAGGCCGATGTCCACGGTGCGCACGCCCAGGTGGCTGGCGGTGATTGGGCCGATGGTTGAGCCGCAACCCATGTCGCTGCGCACCACAAAGCTCTGCACCGGCACTTCCTGGGCCATGCACAGGTGACGGAAGAACCCGGCGGTTTCGCTGTTGGTGGCGTAACGCTGGTTGCTGTTGACCTTGATCACCGGGCCCGCGTTGAGTTTCGGGCCGTGATTGGCGTCGTGTTTCTCGGCGTAGTTGGGGTGCACGCCGTGGGCGTTATCCGCCGACACCAATAGCGATTTCTGAATGGTGCGTACGAATTCATCACCTTCAGGCAGCAGGCGGCGCAGGGTCTGTTCCAGCATCGGGCCATCAGCGCCGCAGGCGGAGCAAGAGCCGACTTCTTCGTGGTCGTTGCACACCAGCACGCAGGTTTCGTCGGTTTCGCTGGTGAGCAGGGCTTGCAGGCCGGCGTAGCAGGACAACAGGTTGTCGAGGCGAGCGCCGGCGATAAAGTCGCCGTTAAGACCAATTACCGCAGCGCTTTGTGTGTCGTAGAAACTCAGCTCGTAGTCGAGCACCACGTCGGCGTTGAGCCCGTGCTCCCGTGCAAGCTGCTCGGTGAGCACGGCGCGGAAGTCGACGCGTTCGTCACCGGCAAATTGTGCGAGGATCGGCGGCAGCTCGGTTTGCGCATTGATCGCCCAGCCCTGGTTGGCTTCACGGTTCAGGTGAATGGCCAGGTTGGGGATGATGGCGATGGGCAGCTTGAAGTCGATCAGTTGGCTTTCGACCTTGCCGTCGCGGCGGAAGGTGACGCGGCCGGCGAGGGACAGGTCGCGGTCGAACCACGGTGCGAGCAAGGCGCCGCCGTAGACTTCCACGCCCAACTGCCAGAAGCCTTGGCGCTGCAGTTCCGGCTGGGGCTTGACCCGCAGGCAGGGGCTGTCGGTGTGGGCGCCGACCAGGCGAATACCGCCGAGCAGCGGCGAGTGACGGCCGAGCTTGAAGGCGATGATCGAGGAGTCGTTGCGGGTCACGTAGTAGCGACCGTTGGCCTCGGTGGCCCAGGTTTCGCGCTCGTCGAGACGCTGATAACCGGCCGCTTCCAGGCGCTGGGCGAGGGCGGCAGTGGCATGAAAAGGAGTAGGGGAGGCCTTGAGAAAGTCGATCAGGCCTTGATTCAACGCTTCGCGCATAAATAGCTCCAGACAGCAGTGCGCGGAGTTTACCGTATTGGCTCGCGGTTTTGCGTGTAGCTCACTTCTTCCATTCAACACACGACCACTGTGGGAGCTGGTCTGTCGGTGTACATATCCATTGCTGCGGTAACGGCTGATATGGGTTCCGCTCTTACAGCGGGTCACTTTTGGCAAACGCCCGGAAGCCGGCCCAGCCAAAAGTAACCAAAAGGTCTTCG
>NZ_JAFCTN010000035.1:25892-55392 GCF_049896045.1 Pseudomonas sp. PWP3-1b2 | reverse complement strand
GACCTTTTGGTTACTTTTGGGGCGTTTGCCAAAAGTGACCCGCTGTAAGAGCGGAACCGATTTCAGCCGTTACCGCAGCAACGGATATGTCCCCCCCGCCACCGCAAATCAAACCCGCAACCGCTCAGCCTCCACCCGGTCCCTGCCCGCCTGCTTGGCCGCATACACCGCCGAATCCGCTCGCAACAGCAGCCCATCAACGCCGTCATCAACCCGCCAACTGGCCACACCAAAACTGGCAGTCACCACCCCCACCGAATGCATCGGCTCACCGCGCAGCGACTGCCACAACTCAACGGCAACACCGTAAGCCTGCTCCCCATCAGTAGTGGGGCACAGCACCGCAAACTCCTCCCCTCCCAAACGGCAGAACACATCAGTACGACGCAGACGCAAAGCGATACGCCTGCACACCTCCTGCAACACGCCATCCCCCGCGCCATGCCCATGCTGATCATTGATGCGCTTGAAATGATCAATGTCGAGCATGATCAACGACAATGCCCCCGAAGCCCGGTTAAGCCTGAGCATCTCAGCCTTCAAACGATCATGGAAATACCGCCGGTTATGAATTCCCGTCAGCGAATCGGTAATGGACAGCGCCCGCAGTTCCTCTTCAACCCGCTTGAGATCGGAAATGTCAGACACATAACCGTGCCACAGCGTACCGCCGCTCGGTAACTCTTCCGGCGTAGCTTCACCGCGTATCCAGCGCAGGCCCCGTTGCGGCAGCAGCACGCGATACTCTTCGCGCCAATGACTCAACTGCAACGACGACAAACGAATAGACGCCCGCACCCGCTCGGCGTCCTGAGGATGGATACGCTCGAACACCTTGCTCGCATCCTGCTGCAACAACCCGGGTTCTATTTCATAGATATCGCGCATGCCATCGCTGGCGTAGATAAACCGCCAATTATCCTGAGGCTCCAGCGTGAACTGGAAGATCCCGCCGGGTACGTGGGAGCTGAGCTTTTTCAGCAAGCGATCCCGCGCCGCAAGCGCCTCATAAGCACGTTTCTGCTCGGTGACGTCCAGGTAGATCGCCAAGTGACCAATCCACAGGCCATAGTCATCGAGCAATACGGTGCCCAGCATGTTCACCGTGAACGGGCTGCCGTTCTCACGCAACAGCGTCCACTCGCGCGCCTCGTGCAGGTTATCCGGAACTTCCACCAGCATCGCCTGGCTGGGCGGGATGCGCTTGCCCAGGGTCACACTCAAACTGGCGGCGCGCGCGTCGAGTTCAGAGGCCAGGTGCAGGCTTTCAAGGGTCATGCGGCCCAGCACCTGCTCAGCTGTGTACCCCAGCATCCGTTCAGCGCCGGCGTTGAACGTGTTGATCACGCCGCGCAGGTCAGTGGCAATAATCGCGACCTGAGTCGCCGCATTCAATACGCTGCGCAATTGCCCATGGGCACCCCGTAACTCCTGCTCACGCGCACGCAACTGCGCGGTGCGCTGCTCCACCAGTTTCAATGCGCGCTGGCGCTGACTGACCAAAACATACAACAACGCACTGAGTAGCACGCTAAGGAGCCCACCCATGGACAGGATCGTGCTCTTGGAGGAATGGTTGGGCCGATCGAACACCTGGCTGGCGCGCAAGGTCAGCGCATACACATGATCGCCCAGGGTGAGACGGCGCGCAGCCGTGAGGTCAGTGCTGCCCGGCGCATTGCTGGACGTGTAAAGCACGCGCTGCTGGGTGTCGGAGGTGTCGACGATCTGCATCACCAGGTTGTCGCGGTCAGCCTTGGGCAAGCCATCGGCGACCAGTTGGCGCATGCTGATCACCGCCATCACGAAACCATAGGGCTGTAAGTCATTGGACTTGCTGACGGGCGCCACCAGCAACACACCGGCAGCATAGGCCGGCTCCACGCCGACCAATTGCATCGGTTGAGACACCGCCGGTTTTCCACTTTTTTGCGCTCGTTCAAGCACCGAGCGCCGCAGGGGTTGGGCCAACAAATCAAACCCCAAGGGCGACCCCAGCAGGCTTTGAGTCTGGCTATACAGCACAGGTACATACTCGTCGCGCTCGGAAGCGGGTGCCAACTTACCCGCCGCATTCAGTTCACGAATGGCAAACGGACGGCCGCGCTGACGCGAGATCTCCTGCTCAAACGCGCTGCGCTGATCGCGATATATCCGCGGCGCCCAGGCATAGGCATGGGTGCGCAGCAGCAAGGGCTGGGCGAACCCATCGAACTCTGCGCGTGATACTTCACTGGAATTGACGAAAAATCGCTGCAGACTGACCAGGCGTTGCTCCTGGTCTTCGAAGCGTTCCTGAAGGCGGGTATAGCGCTCATTGACCAGCAACTGGAAACGCTGGCGAACCTGTTGTTGATAGAGGTCAGCCGTCGCCCAGGCGACGATCACCGTCAGCGCGCAACCTGCCAGTAGCACCACTAACGCCACCAGCCAAGCCGACGCCTGTTCACTGATAAAGCCAAGGATTTTCGGGCGTACGGCTTGCATCGGCATAGGCAACACTCACATCGCCAGCGTGCGGGGGTGTCACTTTGGCTAGGCGTTCAGTTATAGCCACAGGTGTTGTGTTTGACCAGCGCAAAAAAGCCGCAAGCCTCGAATAGTCGGGGCTTGCGGCTTTTTGGTGCAACCTGAGGCAGGGATCAGCGCGCGGTGATTTTCCAGGCCCGGTGAATCTTCGTGTTACGCGCGAAATCCGGGTCGATGGTCTTGTCGCTGATTTCCTCGACCGCATAGCGCTCGCTGAGGTTGTCCTCGAGCACAAACTTGCGGAAGTTGTTCGAGAAGTACAGCACGCCGCCCGGCGCCAGGCGCGCCATGGCCAGGTCGAGCAACTGCACGTGGTCGCGCTGCACGTCGAAGATGCCTTCCATGCGCTTGGAGTTGGAGAAGGTCGGCGGGTCGATGAAGATCATGTCGAACTCATCGCGGCTGGCCTCCAGCCATGCCATCACATCACCCTGCTCCAGGCGGTTCTTGTCGGAGAAACCGTTAAGGGAGAAGTTGCGACGCGCCCAGTCCAGGTAGGTCTTGGACAAGTCCACGCTGGTAGTGCTGCGCGCGCCGCCTTTGGCTGCGTGCACACTCGCGGTGGCGGTGTAGCAATACAGATTGAGGAAGCGCTTGCCGGCCGCTTCTTTCTGGATGCGCATGCGCATTGGACGGTGGTCGAGGAACAGGCCGGTGTCCAGGTAATCCGTGAGATTGACCAGCAGCTTGACGCCGCCTTCGCTGACTTCGGTGAACTTGCCCTGTGCGCTTTGACGCTCGTATTGCTTGGTGCCGCTCTGACGCTCGCGGCGTTTGACCACCACGCGGTTCTTGTCGATGTTCAGCGCCTGGGGGATCGCTGCCAGGGCATCGAACATGCGCGCGGAGGCTTTTTCCGGGTCGATGGATTTCGGTGCGACGTATTCCTGCACATGGACCCAGTCGTGGTACAGGTCGATGGCCATGGAGTATTCCGGCATGTCGGCGTCGTACACGCGGTAGCAATCCACGCCTTCACGTTTGGCCCACTTGCCCAACAACTTGAGGTTCTTCTGCAAGCGGTTGGCGAACATCTGCCCGCCTTCGCTCAAACGCGCCTGCTCTACCACTGGCGCGGGCGCCGGCGCCGGTTTGATCGGGTTACCGTTCTTGTTGTACTGGCGTTCTACCGGCTCGGTCGGCGTTTGATCGTAAGCGGCTTGCTCACGCTCGGCCTGACGTTGCTCCGGAGTGCGGCGCTCGCCGGTGACGAACTGGTCCGGGTTGACCTTGATCAGCAGCAGTTTGCACGGCAACGCGCCGTTCCAGAACGAGTACTGTTTGTGGCTGCGGATGCCCATGCGCTTGCCCAGGTCCGGCGCGCCGGTGAACACCGCCGCTTCCCACCCCATGCACGCCTGACGCAGACGCTCGCCGAGGTTCTGGTAGAGGTACAACAGGCTGGCTTCATCACCCAGGCGCTCGCCGTACGGCGGGTTGCAGATCACCAACCCTTTTTGATTCTGGTCCGGACGCGGCTCAAACGTGCCGACTTCGCCCTGATACACCTTGATCCAGTGGCTCAGGCCTGCGCGTTCGATGTTGTTACGGCCCGGCTGGATCAGACGCGGGTCGGCTTCGTAGCCACGAATCCACAGCGGCGGCTTGTTCATGCCGATGGCCGCACGTTCAGTCGCTTCGGTGTGCAGCTTTTTCCACAGCGCTGGCACGTGGCCCAGCCACGTGGTGAAGCCCCACAGTTCGCGATTGAGATTGGGCGCCATGTCGGCCGCGATCATCGCGCCTTCCACGAGGAAGGTGCCCACACCGCACATCGGGTCAGTCAGCGCGCCGCCTTCAGCCGCAATGCGCGGCCAGCCGGCACGGATCAAAATGGCGGCGGCCAGGTTTTCTTTCAGCGGTGCCGCGCCCTGCTGCAGGCGGTAGCCGCGCTGGTGCAGGCTGTGGCCGGAGAGGTCGAGGGAGAGGATTGCTTCGCCGCGGTCCAGACGCAGGTGGATGCGCAGGTCCGGGTTGATCTTGTCGATGGACGGGCGTTCGCCGGTCGGCGTACGCAGTTTGTCGACGATGGCATCCTTGACCTTCAGCGCGCCGAAGTGCGTGTTGTCGATGCCCGAACCATGGCCGCTGAATTCCACGGCCAGGGAGCCGTCGGACACCATGTGGTCGGCCCACTCAATGTCCAGCACGCCATGGTAGAGGTCTTCGGCGTCCTTCATCGGGAAGCGTTTGAGCACCAGCAACACGCGGTTGGCCAAACGCGACCAAAGGCACAGGCGGTAAGCGGTTTCCATGTCAGCCATGCCGCGCACAGCCGAGGTGTGCTCGCGGGCTTCCTCAAGGCCAAGCCCGACGGCTTCCTCGATCAGCAGGCCTTCGAGGCCCTTGGGGCAAGTGAGGAAGAGTTCAAAACGGTCCGACATGGGGCATTCCAGGCTTTTCAGCAATAAATGAACGGGCGACGCATCGCCGGCTCGGTTTTCAATCAAGCACTTTTCTTGAAGAGTGCTCGCGTGGCACGAATGTGCCGTCCCACCCCGTCTACCGGGCGCTTGAGCCTGTTTGACGGGGCAGATAAAGCTTTCTGATGACAAAGAGAAAGCAACAAAATGAAATATTCTGACCCTTCGTCGAATAATAACCGACTGCAACGGACGGGCTTTCTCACTAAAGGATTAAACCCATCGTCTTTGCAGGGCACATCATAGCTGGGTTTGCCCATGAAAAGGGGCGAAAAGCCATCCCAGCTTATGGCTATAGCATCGTTATCGTTACGTGCTTATGACAAAACGATCATTGAATCCATGTGACCTATTGGTTAGAACTCAACACAGGTTGACGCCGTATCGACGTCGACACATAGGCTCGCCACGCCGGCAGCGAGCCCACCAACGGCAGAAAAACTCTGCCCGGCCTCCCCCGAGGCCGAAGGATATCAAGACAGTCAACAAGTGAGGGAAACACCCTATGAGAAGACTTAAGCGTGATCCGTTGGAAAGAGCATTTTTACGCGGATATCAATATGGCGTTCATGGCAAATCCCGTGAGCTTTGCCCATTTACTCTACCGTCGGTACGCCAAGCCTGGATCAACGGCTGGCGAGAGGGACGCGGCGACAACTGGGACGGTATGACTGGCACTGCGGGCATCCACAGACTCAACGAACTTCACGCCGTCGGTTAATCAAGGGCATTTAATTCCGACATCAGCACGAATAGGCAATGACTTAACCACGCGCGCCCCATCCGGGCGGCGGGCTTCGGCCCAGGGGCTCCTTCAGGGAGCCCTTTTTAATGGCAGCCCTTTCAAGGTCTTTGGAAATCTATCTGACAGGGCAAACACTATCCCTGTGGCGAGCGGGCTTGCCCCGCGTTGGGCTGCGAAGCAGCCCCAAAACCAGCGGCCGAAGAGTATCTGACTCACCGCATTCTTCCTCTTTAGGGTCGCTTCGCAACCCAACGCGGGGCAAGCCCGCTCGCCACGGGATACTTATCGCCTGTTCTACCTAAAGACCTTGAAAGGGCTGCTTTTTAATGGGCAGTGCTTTATCGAAACCCTGCAGAGTGAGCTCAGGCTTTTGGCAAGGCCGCAATTGCATCGACCGACTCGCGAATCAGCGCCGGGCCTTTGTAGATAAAGCCCGAGTACAGCTGCACCAGGCTGGCACCGGCGGCGATTTTTTCGGCCGCGTGTTTGCCTTCGGTGATGCCACCTACGGCGATGATCGGCAAGCGCCCCGCCAATTCGGCAGCCAGCACCTTGACGATATGTGTGCTCTGGTCACGCACCGGTGCGCCCGACAAGCCGCCCGCTTCGTCACCATGGGCCAGGCCTTCAACGCCAACACGGCTCAGTGTGGTGTTGGTCGCGATGACTGCATCCATCCCCGAATCCACCAGCGCCTGGGCAACCAGAACAGTTTCTTCATCACTCATGTCCGGGGCGATTTTGATGGCCAACGGCACGCGCTTGCCATGACGCACGGCCAGGTCTTCCTGGCGCTGGCGCAAGGCTTCGAGCAGTTGCTTGAGCGAATCGCCGAACTGCAGGCTGCGCAGGCCCGGGGTGTTGGGGGAACTGACGTTGACAGTGACATAGCTGGCGTGGGCGTAGACCTTGTCCAGGCAGATCAGGTAATCATCGACGGCCCGCTCAACCGGCGTGTCGAAATTCTTGCCGATATTGATGCCGAGGATGCCGGTGTACTTGGCCGCTTGAACCCGCGACAACAGGTGATCAACGCCCAGATTGTTAAAACCCATGCGGTTGATGATCGCCTCGGCTTCCGGCAGGCGGAAGATCCGCGGCTTTGGGTTGCCCGGCTGCGGACGCGGCGTCACCGTACCGATCTCAACAAAACCGAAGCCCAATTGCGCAAAACCGTCGATGGCCGCGCCATTCTTGTCCAGGCCCGCCGCCAGCCCGACCGGGTTGGGGAAGTCGAGGCCCATTACCGTTACCGGCATTTTTGCCGGCGCCTTGCATACCAGGCCATTGAGCCCCAGACGACCGCCTGCGCCGATCAAGTCCAGGGACAGATCGTGGGAAGTTTCCGGGGAGAGTTTGAACAACAGCTGGCGGGCCAAGGTATACATGGGCGGGCGAGACTCGGATGGCGACAAAAGGTGGCGCCGATTATAGCCGGGGTGGCGCCTCGGGTGCGAGGCGTGCCGCCCAATCGTCAGCGGCGCTGCGCAACCAGTGCTTCATAGCGCGCCCAGATCTTTTCTGCGTAACGCAGGCGCAGGGCCTGACGGTCAGGTGACGCCCCTGCGTTGTAGGAACCCA
The DNA here is from genome assembly GCF_049896045.1 of Pseudomonas sp. PWP3-1b2. Classification (NCBI taxonomy): domain Bacteria; kingdom Pseudomonadati; phylum Pseudomonadota; class Gammaproteobacteria; order Pseudomonadales; family Pseudomonadaceae; genus Pseudomonas; species Pseudomonas sp. PWP3-1b2. Next base: position 48,114 of record NZ_JAFCTN010000035.1, on the reverse strand, counting down.
CAGCGGTCCAGTTGTAACCGAAACGCTGGATAAATTCGGCAAGAATCGAGGCGCCCACTTCCACCGACAGGCACGGCTCACGCAGCAGTCGCTGCTCGGTAATACCCTGCCTGGCCAGGCGCGGCAGATGCATGCTGTTGATCTGCATCAGGCCAATATCCCGCGAGCCATCGCTATTGCCCGAGTTCGTCACGCCTGCCTGGTAACCCGACTCAACTGCTGCGATGGCCTGCAACAACTCCGGTTCGATGTCATAACGGCGCGCCACTTCATCCCAGCAACTGGCCCACACCTGATGGCCGCTCAGCAGCAGACTCAACAGCACACTTTTACCCAGAATCTTAATCATGTTTCACCTGGCCACACGCCAAACAGATGCGTTGCGTCCCACCCTGTCCTGCCAGGCGGGAGGCACGTCGTTCAATGCTCACGGCACAGGTAAAGCGGTAGCCCCGGCCATAGATCGTCTTGATAAACCCCTTGTCTTTCTTAAGGTGCTTGCGCAGTGCATAAATGCAGCGGGTGAGCGACTCCTCGGCGACTTCGCCACGGGGCCAGGCCATCTCAAGCAGGTGGTCCTTGGTCATCAGTGCTCCGTCGGAAGCCAACAGCAACCTCAGCACGTGCCACTCCTTGGGCGGCAATTGAATATCCACGCCCTCTGCGGTCAACCGGCCATCGACATGCAATGTCCAGCCGGCAAAACACCGTGAGGCCGTCAGCCCATCACTGTCGAGGGTCATACACACCTCTGCATCTGACTACTGACATTAAATTCCTTACTTCCACAAACGGCCGATACGCCAACGCGGCGACTATAAAAACCTGAGGCCCGGACAACGCTAGGAAAAAGCCCATTTGATCGAGGCTTTTGGCTGTTACTTCGTAGGACTTTGCGCCACCACCACAGGCGAGGTCATTCCATTGCCGGAACTTCACGGTTTTCACGCACGAACGCCCGTTGCACGCGCTCATACTGGCTCTGCGTCAGGGGCGGAGGCCCGATCGCGCCGGCCAGCATCGCGGGCTCGTTGCCAACCGCTCGCGCCTGAAGCACAAACAGCCGTACCTCGGCACGCCGACCGCGAACAGCGCCCTCATCCTCACGGCGAAAACCACCCAGCCACAGGCGGCGGCCCTGGGGTACGCGCACGACCGTGCTGATTCCTACTCGGCCCACCGCCGCCGAGTCTGGCTTGGGTTTGCCACCCATCTGCCGTTCATCCTCAAGGGTCAGCTGCATTTCGATCTGGTTGGCTTGCGCAAAGCGCGGCAGCACAGTCGCGTGCGTGCCATACCGTACCGGCTGCCAGTCACCGCCCTCACCTTCGGACGTTGGCAGGTAAAAGGTGTGGTTATCCTGGAACACCGCCGGCACATTTTCCTGGGTGAGGATCACCGGAAACGCGACGATCCTGGCCTTGCGGCGACGCTCGAGCGCGATGAGTTGCGCCATCAAGCGGTTATCTTCCAGAGGCTCGACCACATGGGTTGCCGACGATGTGGGGCTGCTCTCCTGCGCCCAGGCCACGTCCATTTTCTGCAGCGCGTCACGCTCCACATCCACGCGCCATAACGACACCTCAATCGCGCGCTTGGGCTTGTCGAGTTCGACCACCAACTCCTCCAACGCCTTGACCTGGGCAGGTTTGCCCTTGACCAGCAAGCTGTTGGAGTCCGGGTAAGCGATGACCACCAGGCTCTTGTCGGCCAGCACACTTCGTGGCCGCTGCGTTTCATCCTTTTGTTCGATGGCCAACAAGGTTTCGATCATCGAGGCCATGCCCGGCACATTGACCTTCTCGTCACCCATGGCGTATTGACGATCCGCCACGTGAGTATTGAAGACCTGCACCACGCCGAACGTCTGGGCGCCTACACGCACTTCGGTGCGCTGCTTGTCCATCAGTTGCGCCAGGTGCAGCACCTGATCGACGTAGTTGGGCGGCCCGGACACGTAAAACGTGCGCCCACCGCTTTCCCGAAGCGGATAGCGTGATTCATCAAGCCCCGAACGGCGCATGAAGCTGCGCAACCTGTCGACCGAGATATGCCGCAACCCCACCGCCGTGCTTTTCGCTTCGCCGGCGTCGTACACATAAAACGCTTGCCCGTCGCTGTACCAGATCAGGCCTTGCTGCTCGGCGACAGTTTTCAGGGTCTGTTGCGCCGCCTCCAAGTCGAACGCGCCGGAAATGCTTTTGCGCGCCACCTCACGGCTCACCACCACGGGCAGGCCCAGGGGCACCGACAATGCGGTGAAAAAGGTGTGCAAGCTTTCGTTCTGCGCCGTGTAACGCTCGGCCAGGGCGGGAACGTTGAACGACACCAACGCTAAGCACAGCAGCCACCGGCACAACCAGTGGCCACTCATCGTGGCCGGGGAATCGATAGACACCTTAGGGTTCCTGGCAGTCTGGCGTTAAGAGGCCGCCATACTGAGAGGCCGTCGGCTTTCAATCTTGATGGAAAGCTGACGGCAGACGGCGCCTTTACGCCCGTGGCATGTGCCTTGCTTTGGACTCCGTATCAGAGCGCGCGCCAACGTCGGCGTGAGCTTACGGACAAAGGCGTCGTTATCCTGCAATGGCCTGCACTGGCATCCTGGGAAACGGCGCTTTTTTTTGAGAGAAAAGGTAGGTGTTGATGAACGATTCGGTCGGCAACAGCCCGGTGAATAATCCGCTGGCCTGGGTAAATGGCAGCGACGCCCCGGAAAAAAGCAGCCTGGACCTTGGCTTCATGGCCCTGACCGATTGCGCCTCGCTGGTGGTCGCCGCCACCCAGGGCTTTGCCCAACCCTATGGCCTGACGCTGAACCTCAAGCGCCAGTCGTCCTGGGCCAACCTGCGCGACAAACTGGTCAGCGGCGAACTGGACGCCGCCCACAGCCTGTACGGGTTGATCTACGCCGTGCACTTGGGCATTGGCGGCGTGGCGCCTTCCGACATGGCCGTGCTGATGGGCCTCAATCAGAACGGCCAAAGCATCAACCTGTCCCACGGCCTGCAACAGCAGGGGGTGATCACTCCTGAGGCACTGGATCGCCATGTGCACCAAAGCCGAACAAAACTCACCTTCGCTCAGACATTTCCCACAGGCACCCACGCCATGTGGCTGTATTACTGGCTCGCGAGCCAAGGCATTCATCCGTTGCAGGATGTGGACAGTGTGGTGGTGCCACCGCCGCAGATGGTTGCGCACCTGCAAGCCGGGCGCATTGACGGTTTTTGCGTCGGCGAGCCGTGGAGCGCCAGCGCGGTAAAGCAAAATCAAGGCTTTACCCTGGCCACCACTCAGACGATCTGGCCGGATCACCCGGAAAAGGTCCTCGGCTGCACCCAGGCCTTTGTTGATCAGTACCCCAACACTGCCCGCGTGCTGGTGATGGCGATCCTTGAGGCCAGCCGTTTTATCGAAGAAAGCCAGGAAAACCGCCGCTCCACCGCGCAACTGCTCAGCGCCCGCGACTACCTCGACGCACCCCTGGACTGCATCGAGCCACGCCTGCTCGGCATCTATGACGACGGCCTCGGTAACTGCTGGCAAGACCCCCACGCCCTGCGCTTTTTTGGCAACGGCGAGGTGAACCTGCCGTACCTTTCCGACGGCATGTGGTTCATGACCCAGTTTCGGCGCTGGGGCCTGTTGCGCGAAGACCCGGATTACCTGGGCGTTTCCCGTCAGGTGCAGCAATTGGATCTGTACCGCCAGGCCGCCGCAGCCGTTGGTGTTTCGGCGGACAGCCACAACCTGCGCAGCAGCCAACTGATCGACGGCAAAATCTGGGACGGCGCCGACCCCGCCGCCTACGCCCGCAGCTTCCGCCTGCATGCCATGGCAGACCACGCTGGCCGCCAAGCCTTGCGCTGACAGGAGGACGAATATGTTACGAATCCTGTTGATCAACGACACCCCGCGCAAGGTTGGGCGCCTTAAGGCCGCGCTGACCGAGGCGGGTTTCGAGGTGATCGATGAGTCAGGCCTGACCATCGACCTGCCTGCACGCGTCGAAACGGTGCGCCCGGACGTGATCCTGATCGATACCGAGTCACCTGGGCGCGACGTAATGGAGCAAGTGGTGCTGGTCAGCCGCGATCAGCCCCGGCCGATTGTGATGTTCACCGACGAACACGACCCGAACGTGATGCGCCAGGCGATCAAGTCCGGCGTCAGTGCCTATATTGTCGAAGGCATCCAGGCCCAGCGCCTGCAGCCTATTCTGGACGTGGCCATGGCGCGCTTCGAGAGCGACCAGGCTCTGCGCGCGCAGCTTCAGGCCCGCGACCAGCAGCTCGCCGAGCGCAAGCGCATTGAACTGGCCAAGGGCATGCTGATGAAAATGAAGAGCTGCAATGAGGAAGAGGCCTACTCCTTGATGCGCCGCCAGGCCATGAGCCGCCAGCAGAAACTGATCCAGGTGGCGGAGCAGATTATCGCCATGAGCGAGCTGCTGGGCTGATCTGGCTCAGCTCTTGCTAAGCATTCATCACAGGTAACCAACGGCGGTTGCCCCTCCACGACAAAGACGTCGCACATCCGGTTTGCCCTCGCGAACCCGGTGGCGGCGTTTTTTCGTTTTGGCCCCAGCGCATGGGGCCGGTGGGGCGGCCTTCAGCCGGCGACCCCATCACCAGGCCTTCTTACAAGACCCCAACCGTTGAGGTGCGTGATGAAATCAAGCTTCTGGAAATCCGGGCACACCCCGACCCTGTTTGCCGCGTTCCTGTATTTCGACCTGAGCTTCATGGTCTGGTACCTGCTGGGCCCACTCGCGGTGCAAATCGCCGCCGACCTGCACCTGACCACCCAACAGCGCGGTCTTGTCGTGGCGACGCCGATCCTGGCGGGCGCCGTGCTGCGCTTTCTGATGGGCATGCTGGCCGACAAACTGTCGCCCAAGACTGCCGGGCTGATTGGCCAGGTGATTGTGATCGTGGCGTTGTTATGTGCCTGGAAACTCGGGATTCACAGCTATGAACAAGCCTTGTTGTTGGGCATGTTCCTCGGCATGGCCGGTGCATCGTTCGCCGTCGCCCTTCCGCTGGCGTCTCAGTGGTACCCGGCCGAACACCAGGGCAAGGCCATGGGCATCGCCGGCGCCGGTAACTCCGGCACCGTGTTTGCGGCGTTGCTGGCACCCGTGCTGGCGGCTGCGTTTGGCTGGAGCAATGTCTTCGGCTTCGCGCTGATTCCGCTGATCATCACCCTGATCGTCTTCGCCTGGCTCGCGCGCAATGCGCCGGAACGCCCAAAAGCCAAGTCCATGGCCGACTACTTCAAGGCGCTGGGCGACCGCGACAGTTGGTGGTTCATGTTCTTCTACAGCGTGACCTTCGGCGGGTTCATCGGCCTGGCGAGCGCCCTGCCCGGCTACTTCAACGACCAATACGGCCTGAGCCCGGTGACTGCCGGTTACTACACCGCGGCCTGCGTGTTCGGCGGCAGCCTGATGCGCCCACTGGGCGGCGCCTTGGCGGACCGCTTCGGCGGGATTCGCACCTTGCTCGGCATGTACAGCGTGGCGGCGATTTGCATCGCGGCGGTGGGTTTTAACCTGCCGAGCTCCTACGCGGCACTGGCACTTTTCGTCTGCACCATGCTCGGCCTCGGCGCAGGCAATGGCGCAGTGTTCCAACTGGTGCCCCAGCGTTTTCGTCGTGAGATCGGGGTAATGACCGGCCTGATCGGCATGGCCGGCGGTATCGGCGGCTTCGCCCTGGCGGCGGGCATGGGCGCAATCAAACAGAGCACCGGCAGCTATCAACTGGCCCTGTGGTTGTTCGCCAGCCTCGGCGTGTTGGCCTGGTTCGGCTTGCACGGCGTGAAACGTCGCTGGAGAACCACTTGGGGTTCGGCTGCCGTGACCGCTGCCCGCGTCTGATGGGCCTGCAACTGAGCATTGCTCAGGCCAGCGCCATCGGGCCTCGAGAGGAAAATCAGGACGCGCTGCGAGTGGTGACACCCGTGGCAGAACTGGCCGCGAGCAAGGGCTACCTGTGCGCATTGGCCGACGGCGTGAGCCAGTGCGCCGACGGTGGCCTGGCCGCACGCTCGACCTTGCAGGCGCTGGCGCTGGACTACTACGCCACGCCGCAAACCTGGGGCGTGGCCCAGGCACTGGAGCGTTTGTTGCTGGCGCAAAATCGCTGGCTGCAAGCCAATGGCGGTGGCCAGCCATTGCTGACCACCCTCAGCGCCCTGGTGTTTCGCGGGCAGCGCTTCACCCTGGCGCATGTCGGCGATTGCCGGGTGTATCGCTGGCTGGACGACGAGTTACAGCGCATCACCGAAGACCATGTGTGGGAGCAACCAGGCATGCAGCACGTGCTCAAACGTGCCCTCGGCCTGGATCAACACCTGGTGCTGGACTTCATGGACGGTGAACTGCGCACCGGCGAATGTTTCCTCCTGCTCAGCGATGGCGTGTGGGCCACGCTTGGTGATCACAGCATCCGCGCGATCCTGCGCGAGCAAGCCGACCTCGATGTGGCGGTCAGCACGCTGGTGAGTGCCGCGCACCTCGCTGGCAGCCCTGACAATGCCAGCGCCTTGCTGGTGCGCATCGACACACTCGGCGCCGCCACCCTCGGCGATGCGCTGGTGCAATTACAGCAGTGGCCGTTGCCGCCACCTCTCAAGCCCGGGCAACGCTTTGAAGGTTGGCAGGTTCAAAGCCTGCTGGCGCAGAGCCGACAGTCCTTGTTGTACCGCGTACATGATGCCCAGCAACAACCCTGGCTACTGAAAACCTTGCCCCTCAACCGCGACGAGGACAGCGAAGCCGGCCAGGCGTTGCTGTCGGAGGAATGGTTTCTGAGGCGAGTGGCCGGGCGCGCGTTTCCTGAAGTACATGCCGCCAGCGGGCGTCAGCATTTGTACTACGTGATGCGTGAATATTCCGGGCAAACCCTCGCGCAACTGTTCCAACATCAGGGGCCATTGCCACTGGCGCAATGGCAATCCATCGCTGAGCGTTTGCTGCGCGCGGTGGGCATGCTGCACCGGCGACAGATCCTGCACCGCGATATAAAGCCGGAAAACGTGCTGCTGGGCGATGATGGCGAACTGCGCGTGCTGGATTTCGGCCTGGCCTACTGCCCCGGGCTCTCCGAGGACCGCGCCCACCTTTTGCCCGGCACACCCAGTTTTATCGCGCCCGAAGCGTTCGGTGGCGAGCGTCCTACGGCGCAGCAGGATTTGTACAGCGTGGGCGTGACCTTGTATTACCTGCTGACCGGGCATTATCCCTACGGTGAAATCGAAGCGTTCCAACGGCCGCGCTTCACTCAAGCTGTCAGCGCCAGTCGCTACCGCCCCGACCTGCCGGACTGGTTGCCACTCAGCCTGGAACGGGCCGTGGCGGCGCAACCCGCGCAGCGCTATGAAACCGCCGAAGAATGGTTGCTGGTGCTGGAACAGGCCGACCGCCGTGAACTCAGCGTGCGACCCAAGCCGTTGCTGGAGCGCGAACCGCTGAAGGTCTGGCAAACCCTGGCGATGGCGTCTTTGTTGATCAATCTGGTGCTGCTGTACTGGCTGTTGCACCACTAAAGCGCGAAATCAGACTGGCCATTACCGGCGCACCCAATAAATGCGGGCGGCTGGCGACTTGGCACAACCACTGCATTAGCTAACTCAAGAACACACATATAGCCGCCCCTTCAACGTCGAAGGGTCGCGCTTCCCGAGAGAACGGGACCGGGACAAAGGCGTCCTCGCTAGCTTGCTAGCGGGGACGCCTTTTTTTGTTTGCGCGTGATTTGTCGAGCCATTGCGGAGAACGACATGAAAAAACTCAAATTGGTAATGATCGGCAACGGCATGGCCGGGGTACGCACCCTTGAAGAGTTGCTCAAGCTGAGTAGCGACCTGTACGACATTACCGTGTTCGGCGCCGAGCCCCACACCAATTACAACCGCATCCTGCTGTCGCCGGTGCTGGCAGGCGAGCAGACATTCGAAGAAATTGTGCTCAATGACCTGAGCTGGTACCTGGACAACAACATCAAGCTGCTGCTCAACCGCAAAGTGGTGAAGATCGACCGCGTCAAACGCATCGTCACCGCCGAAGACGGCTCCGAGGCTGAATACGATCGCCTGCTGATCGCCACCGGTTCGACGCCGTTTATCCTGCCGATCCCCGGCAATACGTTGCAGGGTGTGATCGGCTACCGCGACATCGCCGACACTCAGGCGATGATCGACACCGCCAAAACCCACAAACACGCGGTGGTCATCGGCGGCGGCCTGCTCGGCCTGGAAGCCGCCAACGGCCTGATGCTGCGCGGCATGCACGTGACCGTGGTGCACATCGGCGAATGGCTGCTGGAGCGGCAACTGGACAAAACCAGCGGCCAATTGCTGCAAACCGAACTGGAAAACCGTGGCCTGGTGTTTCGCCTGTGCGAACAAACCCAGGCGCTGCATGACGCCGGCAATGGCCGGGTCGGTTCGGTGCAATTCAAGAACGGCGACATCATTCCCGCCGACCTGGTGGTGATGGCCGCCGGCATCCGCCCCAACACCGAACTCGCGGAAAAATCCGGCATCCCGTGCAACCGTGGGATTTTGGTTAACGACACGTTGCAAACCTATGACCCGCGCATCTACGCGATCGGCGAATGCGCCAGCCATCGCGGAATCGCCTATGGCTTGGTGGCGCCACTGTTCGAGCAAGCCAAGGTCTGCGCCAACCACCTCGCGCAGCTCGGCTTTGCCACTTATAAGGGCTCGGTGACGTCGACCAAGTTGAAAGTCACCGGCATCGACCTGTTCTCCGCCGGCGACTTCATGGGCGGCGAAGGCACCGAAACCATCACCCTCTCCGACCCGATTGGCGGCGTGTACAAAAAACTGGTGATCAAGGACGACATCCTCGTCGGCGCCTGCCTGTACGGCGACACCGCCGATGGCGGTTGGTATTTCCGCCAGATTCGTGAGAACCATGCCATCGGCGAGATCCGCGATCACCTGATGTTCGGCGAAAACGCCCTGGGGGATGTAGGCCATCAAGGCCAGGACAAAGCCATGAGCATGGCCGACACCGCCGAAGTCTGCGGCTGCAACGGCGTGTGCAAAGGCACCATCGTCAAGGCGATTCAAGAACAGGGACTGTTCAGCGTTGATGAGGTAAAAAAACACACCAAGGCCGCCAGCTCCTGCGGGTCTTGCGCCGGGCTGGTGGAACAGATCCTGATCAACACCGTAGGCGGTGCGGCCGACGTCAAACCGAAAAGCGAAAAAGCCATCTGCGGCTGCAGCGACCTCAACCACGGGCAAATCCGCCAGGCGATCCGCGACCAGCACCTGCTGACCATCGCCGGCACCATGAGCTACCTCAACTGGCGCACACCGAATGGCTGCGCCACCTGCCGCCCGGCGCTGAACTACTACCTGATCTCCACCTGGCCCGGCGAAGCCAAAGACGACCCGCAATCGCGCCTGATCAACGAACGCGCCCACGCCAACATTCAGAAAGATGGCACCTACTCCGTAGTCCCGCGGATGTGGGGCGGTGTGACCAATCCTTCGGAGCTGCGGCGTATCGCCGACGTGGCCGACAAATACAACGTGCCGATGGTCAAGGTCACCGGCGGCCAGCGCATCGACTTGCTCGGCATCAAGAAGCAGGACTTGCCGGCGGTTTGGAAAGACCTCGACATGCCGTCCGGCCATGCCTACGGCAAATCCATCCGCACCGTGAAAACCTGCGTCGGCAGCGAGTTCTGCCGCTTTGGCACGCAGAACTCCACGCAACTGGGCATTGAGCTGGAGCATGACCTGTTCAATATGTGGTCGCCGCACAAGGTCAAACTTGCGGTGTCCGGTTGCCCACGCAACTGCTCGGAAGCCGGCATTAAGGACGTAGGCATTATCGGCGTCGATTCCGGCTGGGAGATGTACATCGGCGGCAACGGCGGGATCAAAACCGAAGTCGCGGAGTTTTTCGTCAAGCTGAAAACCGCCGAAGAGGTGCGCGAATACAACGGCGCTTTCCTGCAGTTGTATCGCGAAGAGGCCTTTTACCTGGAGCGCACCGTGCACTACCTGCAAAGGGTGGGCATGGAACACATCAAAAAAGCCGTGCTGGAAGACCCGGTGCGGCGTCAGGCCCTTAACGAGCGGCTGCAATTCTCGCTGTCGTTCGAGCAGGACCCGTGGAAGGAACGCCTGGAACAGCCGTTGCTGAAAAAGGAATTTGATGTGATCCCCGTCAAACAGCTGGAGGTGCCGGCATGAACTGGTTGGATATTTGCGCCCTCGATGAAATCAACGCGCTGGGTTCGCGCATCATCAGCGGGCCGAAAGGCGATATCGCGATATTTCGTACGAGCGACGACGAAGTTTTCGCCCTCGACGACCGCTGCCCGCACAAGGGCGGCCCGCTCTCCCAAGGCTTGATCTACGGCAAGCGCGTGGCATGCCCGCTGCACAATTGGCAGATCGACCTGGCCTCCGGCGAGGCCCAGGCACCAGACATCGGCTGCGCCCATCATCATGCCGCCCGCGTGGAAAACGGCCGGGTGATGCTGGCCCTGCGGGACGCCGGTTGATGAACCGCCAGACCACCGCGTCCACCTGTTGTTATTGCGGGGTGGGCTGCGGCGTGCTGATCGAGCATGACGGCGAGCAGATCCTTGGTGTAACAGGCGACCCGAGCCACCCGGCGAATTTTGGCAAACTGTGCAGTAAAGGTTCGAGCCTGCACCTGACCGGCGACTTGAGTGCCCGCGCCCTTTACCCGGAATTGCGCCTGGGCAAAGGCCTGGCACGCGCCCGCACCGATTGGGACACCGCCCTGGAACACGCCGCCAACGTGTTCGCCGAGACCATCGCCGAGCACGGGCCGGACAGCGTTGCGTTTTATATCTCCGGGCAATTGCTCACCGAGGACTATTACAGCTTCAACAAGCTGGCGCGGGGTTTGGTAGGTACCAACAACATCGATAGCAACTCGCGGCTGTGCATGTCCTCGGCGGTGGTCGGCTACAAGCGAAGCCTGGGGGCCGATGCACCGCCATGCAGCTATGAAGACCTGGACACCAGCGACTGCGTGATGATTGTCGGCAGCAACATGGCCTACGCCCACCCGGTTTTATTCCGACGCCTGGAAGAAGCCAAGGCACGTCGCCCACAGATGAAAGTGGTGGTGATTGATCCACGGCGTACAGACACCTGCGATCTGGCTGACCTGCACCTGGCGATTTTGCCAGGGACGGACGTGGCGTTGTTCCACGGAATTTTGCACCTGTTGCTGTGGGAAAGCTGGATCGACCGCGCGTTTGTCCAGGCGCACACCGAAGGCTTGGCTGAACTGAAACGTTTGGTGCATGACTACACGCCGCAGATGGTGACGCAGCTGTGCGGGATCAGCGTCGAGCAACTGCGCCTGTGTGCGGAATGGGTCGGCACCTCCAGCAGTTTTCTGTCGTTGTGGTGCATGGGGCTGAACCAATCGACCGCCGGCAGCGCGAAAAACAGCGCGTTGATCAATTTGCACCTGGCCACCGGCACCATAGGCCGACCGGGCTGCGGGCCGTTTTCCCTGACCGGCCAGCCGAATGCCATGGGCGGGCGCGAGACCGGGAGCCTGTCGAATTTGCTGCCGGGTCATCGCGAGGCGTCCAACCCTGAACATCGGGCGCAAGTCGCCAACTACTGGGGCATTGAATCATTGCCGGCGCCCACTGGGCTGACCGCCATTGAACTGTTTGAGCAGGTACAGGCGGGCAAAATCAAGGCGCTGTGGATTGCCTGTACCAACCCCGCGCAATCATTGCCAGACCAGAACAACGTGCGCGCGGCGTTGGCGGCGTGCCCTTTTGTCGTTTTGCAGGAGGCTTTTCGCACCACGGAAACCGCTGCCTATGCCGACCTGCTGTTGCCCGCCGCCAGTTGGGGGGAAAAGGAAGGTACGGTGACCAACTCCGAACGTCGAATTTCCCACGTGCGTCCCGCCATCTTCCCACCGGGAGAAGCAAGACCGGACTGGGCGATTACCGTGGATTTCGCACAGCGTATGGAGAAACGCCTGCGCTCAGAAAAGGCCAGCCTGTTCGCCTTTGAGACATCGGCGCAGATCTTTGATGAGTACAAGGAACTGACACGCGGGCGTGACCTCGACCTGTCGGGCATCAGCCATGCACTGCTTGACCAGATCGGGCCACAGCAATGGCCCTTTCCGGTGGGCGCGAAGTCCGGGACGCCGCGCTTGTACACCAATGGCGTATTCCCGACCGATAGCGGCCGCGCGCACTTTATCGCCGACCCTTACCGCGCCGCCAAGGAGCAGCGCGACGCGCGCTTCCCGCTGACCTTGATCACCGGGCGCCTGCGCGACCAATGGCATGGCATGAGCCGCACCGGCACCGCGGCGCAGTTGTTCGGGCATGTCAGTGAAGCGCTGTTGAGCCTGCACCCGGATGAATTGCGCCGCCATCGCTTCAAGGACGGCGACCTGGTCAATCTGAAAAGCCGTCGCGGCACTGTCATTGTTGCCGTTAGCAGTGATGACAGCGTGCGCCCCGGCCAGGCGTTCCTGCCCATGCATTGGGGCGATCGCTTTCTCAAGGGCGGCGTTAATGCGCTGACCCAGCCCGCGTTTGACCCTTTGTCGAAGCAACCGGAACTCAAGCACAGCGGCGTCCGTTTAGAAGCCGTGCAACTGCCGTGGCAACTGTTTGCGCTGATCGAAGGAAACATTCAGCAACACTTTGAAGCGCTGCGGTCGCTGTGTGAAGGCTTCTCCTACGTCAGCTTGAGCCTCGCCGGGCGTGAACGGCCCGCCTTGCTGATACGTGCGGCCCATACCGAAGCACCTGATTTGCAACTACTGACCCGAATCGACGAATTGCTGGGCCTCAACGACGGCCCAGTGATGGCTTACGACGACCCGCGTCGCTCAATTGGCAAGCGCGTGAAGATCGAGAAAGGCCGCATCACCGCCCTGCGACTGGCCGGTGAAACCCTCGCGCGGCACTGGCTGCAAAGCCTGTGGCTGGAAGGCCGCGCTGACGACACACTGCGCCGCTGGCTGTTGGCGCCGTTGAGTGCGCCGCCGGGAGGCGTGGCGGTGAGCAGCAAGATCCTGTGCAACTGCAAAAATGTCAGCGAAAGCGCCGTGTGCGCGGGCATTGGCCGCGGCCTTGACCTGGATGGACTCAAACACACGCTGGGGTGCGGCACGCAATGTGGCTCCTGTGTGCCGGAAATCAAACGTCTTTTGGCAGGCAACCCGCAGCCAATCGCAATGAATGTGTGAGGGGAAAAACATGAGCGCAAAAGTGTGGTTGGTGGGCGCTGGCCCCGGTGATCCGGAACTGCTGACCCTCAAGGCGGTGCGCGCGATGCACGAGGCCGACGTGGTGCTGATCGATGATCTGGTCAACCCGGCGGTGTTGGAACACTGCGCACTGGCGCGGGTAATCAGCGTGGGTAAACGCGGGGGCTGCCGTTCGACACCGCAGGATTTCATCCACCGCTTGATCCTGCGCTATGCCCGCCAAGGCAAGTGTGTGGTGCGGCTCAAAGGCGGTGACCCGTGCATTTTCGGCAGAGGCGGCGAAGAAGCGATGTGGCTGCGCGAACGCGGCATTGAGGTAGAGCTGATTAACGGAATTACCGCTGGCCTGGCTGGCGCGACGAACTGCGACATTCCATTAACCTTGCGCGGTGTCAGCCGTGGTGTGACGCTGGTGACGGCGCACACTCAGGACGACAGCAGCCTGAATTGGCGCGCACTCGCAGAGGGCGGCACGACGTTGGTGGTTTATATGGGTGTGGCCAAGCTGGAGGAAATCCGTCAGCAACTGTTGGACGGGGGAATGACCGCGGGTATGCCGGTAGCCATGATCGAAAATGCCTCGCTGCCCCATCAGCGTGAGTGCCGCAGCGACTTGGCGCATATGCATACGGATGCGCAGGCGTTCGCCTTGAAGAGCCCAGCGATTCTGGTGATCGGCAGCGTTGCCGCCCATGCACAGGCGGCCTGTGTTGCAGTGTCAGCCAGCGCCTGAGGTAAATTTCAGGCGAAAAAAAGCCCGGCCTAAGCCGGGCTTTTTTCTACAACTCAGTAATTACTGAGCGGTAGCTTCAACCGACGCTTCTACGCGACGGTTAACAGCGCGACCAGCTTCAGTTGCGTTATCAGCAACTGGGCGGGATTCGCCGTAACCTACAGCGGTGATGCGGCTAGGAGCAACGCCGTCTTTGACCAGGACTTGCTTAACAGCGTCAGCACGACGCTGGGACAGCTTCTGGTTGTAGGCGTCTGGACCGATGGAGTCAGTGTGACCAGCAACTTCTACGTTGGTAGCTGGGTACTGAGCCATGAAGTCGGCCAGGTTTTTCACGTCGCCGTAGCTGTTAGGCTTAACAACCGACTTGTCGAAGTCGAACTTCACGTCCAGCTCAACACGAACAACCTGAGCAACTGGAGCTTCTGGCTCTGGAGTTGGCTCTGGAGCTGGTGCTGGGGTAGGAGCTGGAGCAGCTGCGCCAGCGTTACCGCCGAAGTTTACGCCCAGGCCGACCAGTGCGGAGTAATCCCACTTGCCGTTGTCCATTGCGTAGTCAGCTTCAACACCGGCACGAGCGTACAGGTTGTTGGTGAAGTAGTACTTCACACCAGTACCAACGATAGCCAGGGTCGACTGATCGCGACCGCTGTGGCCGTCAGCCTGTACGTTGCCACGGCTCTGGTGGCCGAAACCGCCTTCTACGTATGGACGCAGGGAGTCGACGCCAGCTTGACCGAAGTGGTAGGTACCTACCAGGCTGCCGGTGTCGCCTTTGATTTTCTGGCTGCCAGTACCGTCGTTCGAACGGGTGTGGTTAGTCTTGTCGTACGACAGGTTCAGCTCGAGGTCGTCGGTCAAGAAGTAACCAATGCGGGCGCCTGGGTTGAAGCCGTCTTCGATGTGCTTAACGCTATCGTTGTACTGCTTCTTGTAGAACAGCTCGCCTTCAACTGCGCCTTGGCCTTGTGCCAGAACGCCGAAAGAAGTAGCGGCAATAAGAGAACCAATGGCCAAGCCCAAGGTGTTTTTCAGTTTCATCCGTTAAATCCCCATCTGGTGATTGTAAAGCAGTCCCACAAACCGGGGGACAACTCGGCGACAAGTCTAACAGAACTTGCCTACACGTAAGAGATATTTGCTACGCACTAAGTTTCAGTCTCGCCTGCAAATTTCTCACGTAATTTATCAAGAGCGCGTTTGTAACGCATTTTTGTAGCACTCAAACCCATGTGCATGATGTCAGCAATTTCCTGAAACTCCAGCTCTGCGACAAATCGTAGCACCAGAATTTCACGGTCAATCGGATTCACATGCACCAGCCAGCGATCAAGTCCGCCCTTTTCCTCGGGTGCCGGCGCTTTTTCTTCAGCCGCTTCCTCAAGGGGGTCCAGACTCAAAGCGTCCATCAAGCGACGCTTTCGCCGTTCCTTCCGATACTGCGTGATGCACTCGTTGTACGTGATGCTGTAGAGCCAAGTCTTGAACTTCGATTTTCCCTCGAAGTTCTTCAGCCCGTAAAGCACCTTGAGCATCACTTCCTGACAGACATCGTCCGCATCTCTATCGTTCCCCAAGTACCTTGAACAAACGTTGAACAGAGTGCGTTGATATCTGCGCATCAATTCTTCGTACGCACGTGTTACGTGAAACAGCTCCGTGTGTGCGCGCGCGACCAACTCCTCATCAGAGAGCTCACGGGGGTCGTAGCGCGTGGACAGCGTTTGGGCTTTATTCAAAACAAGTCGTGCCGACAGTCAGGTCAATGTCCGCTACAACCCGGTCAGCCGGGTTTGCGGCGGCGTACATTAGCAGGGTTTGCCGGGTTAGCGGCTACTGACCTGCTGCTCGAGGAGAATCCGGTTGGACAGCGATACCAGATCACCGTCATCGGTCAGCACTGTCGTCTTGACTGTGCCTATCTCCTCGATTTGCCCTTCGACCTCGCCCACACGCACCTGTTGCCCAACCTGATACAGCTCACGTACGTAGATTCCCGCAAGAATCTGACCGGCAATTTCCCGGCTTCCCAACCCCATGGCCAGCGCAACTGCCAGACCAACGGTAATCAAAACAATCACAATCACGTGGTTGAGCAGGTCGGTTTTGACCTCCAACTGGCTGATCGCGACAGAAATACTGATGATAATAACAAGGCCCTGGGCAATTCGCCCCAAGCCCGCAGCATAGTCCAGCCCCACGCCTTCGGCTGCCCCGCGAACCAGCCCGTTGGCCAATTGCGCGAGTAAAACGCCTACAAGCAACACCAGCGCGCCGCCGAAGACTTTCGGCAAATACAGTGCCAGCATGTCGAGCGTAGCTGAAACTCGCTCAAGGCCAAGTGACTGAGCCGCAGAAACCAGAAAAATAAGTAAAACGAACCAGTAAACGATCTTGCCGATCAGGGTCGAGATCGGCACCTGCAGTCCCGCGCGGCCCAATAGCTTGGTCAGGCCAGTGCCTGCCATCAATCGATCGAGTCCGAGTTTTGCGAGTAATTTGGACAGCAAGGTGTCGAGCAGCTTGGCCACGACAAAACCCAGCAATACCAATACCAGGGCACCAAACAGGTTGGGAATGAAATTCGCCACCTTGGTCCACAATGCGGTCATCGCCGTGACCAGGCTTTGGGTCCAGAGATCAAGTTCCATATTCAATCAGCCTTATCAGCAGTGCGTGCGAGAGGTTTACGACGGGAAACCGGTGATACGTGGGCCGAACCATTGTTCAGGGCCATCATCAACGCCGGTACCCAACGCCCGAGCAGACCGAACAGATCCCCCGCCCCAACCTGACGGTTGGCGGTTTTCAACACGCGGCCCAGGCAAGCATCGTCATCACGGTTGGACGGCGAAGCATTGAGCATGTCACGCAAAGACTGTTCGAACGGATCGTGCATAAAGACCTCTCGCAAGTGAATTAAAAGACGAGGGTAAAATTCCTGGGGTCACATAAGACCCTTTCTGCGTTCAGGTCATATTCAGCTCAAACCCAGCGTAATCGTCGAAATAGCCACCATTGCCCGGTGGCGACAGCCACCATCATCAGGCAGGCAATCAAGAATCCGTAGGGGCTGGAGGAGAACGGAATACCGCCCACATTGATACCCAGCAAGCCTGTTAGAAAACTCATCGGCAGGAAGATCCCGGTGATGATCCCGAACCGATACATCGTGCGATTCATGCGTACGCTCAGCCGCCGGTCTTCGGCCTCAAGTACCAGCCCCACGCGCTCCCGGGTCAACTCAAGCTCTTCCAGGTAGCGGGTCAGGCTGTTGTTCAATTCGTTCCAGTAGTCGGCATCGTCGTCACAGAACCACGGCAATTTGATGCGCGTCAGCTGCGCAAAAATATCCCGCTGCGGGGCGAGAAAACGCTTGAGCCCGGCG
Organism: Pseudomonas sp. PWP3-1b2; assembly: GCF_049896045.1. Classification (NCBI taxonomy): domain Bacteria; kingdom Pseudomonadati; phylum Pseudomonadota; class Gammaproteobacteria; order Pseudomonadales; family Pseudomonadaceae; genus Pseudomonas; species Pseudomonas sp. PWP3-1b2. Next base: position 30,708 of record NZ_JAFCTN010000035.1, on the reverse strand, counting down.
GCTCGCCGGCGGATCTGCAAAACGTTGCCGTGCTCAGGAGTATACCGTTCGTCGGCGTCGAGTTTTTCTTCTTCGGAATCGACGATTTCGGACAGGTCAGTGACCAGATCCTGCACTTTATTGGTCAGGTACTGCGCCATATAAAGGATGAGTTCAGACGCCGTTTTTGGCCCCTTGCCTTCCGCCAGTTGCACCAGCAGCTCATCTGTGGCGCGCAATGGGCGCAGGCGCAAGGAAATCACGCGACTGGCAGCCGCAAAGATGCGTACCGACACCATGTCTTCCGGCTCGGCACCGGGGTTGAGGTTGACCCCGCGCAGAAACAGCAGCAATTCGGCATCCGGCAACGGCAACAGGCGCGGGCGGGTGTTTTCCTCCAGCAGCAAGTCACAGGCGAACTCGCTCAAACCGCTGGATTTACGCAGCCAGGTCTGGGTTTGCGGATGGCTGCGATCCCAATGCAGCCACAGGCTTTCCTGGGGCTGCAGTTGCAAGTCGTCGAGCTCAGTCCGGGCAATCGAACGCGCACCGCCTTTACCGTCCAGCACCAGGGCATGCACCAACCCCCATTGCGCGTTTTCTTCCTCGAACATCCTCACCCCTGTCGGCAATTGCGGTTTATTCAGGCATTTTCAGCGGGCTGGGCGATACGATCACGCCATTATTGTCGGCGTAAACATATTCACCCGGGCGGAACGTCACGCCTGCGAAGGTCACCACCACGTTCAAGTCGCCGATCCCGCGTTTGTCGGTTTTCATCGGGTGGCTGGCCAGTGCCTGCACCCCCAGATCGGTCTGGGCGATGATATCGACATCACGGATGCAGCCGTAGATCACCAGCCCTTCCCAACCATTTTTGGCGGCTTTCTCAGCGATCATGTCACCGAGCAGCGCGCGGCGCAGTGAACCACCGCCATCGACTACCAGCACCTTGCCAGCGCCCGGCTGGTCGGCCTGTTCCTTGACCAGGGAATTATCTTCGAAGCATTTAATGGTGACGATTTCGCCGCCGAAGGAATCTCGGCCTCCGAAATTGCTGAACATCGGCTCGAGCACCTGCACCAGGTCCGGGTAGGCGTCGCACAAGTCGGGGGTCACGTAATGGTTCATTGAAAAATTCCTTTGGGTCAAAGAAGTGTCTTTCGAAAGAAGCGCCAGGCGATGCGGGTGTGGAACATCCCACCCGCGTCGCCGCAACGCAATAGCCACTGCGCGACTGAATATGACCAGAAGCGTTTAACGCGTCATATCTTAGCCGCAACCACGCACGAGTGAAACGCCCTTGGCAGAGCCTTCTGTCAAAGCACGGCGGCCACTTCGGACTGCGCCCCATATAAAGGTGTCAGCGGATCCTTCAACCACTGCTCCACCAGCGGCCACACTTCAGCCGCCGCGGCTTTACTGACCAACATCTCGACATGCCCGAAATCCCCGGTAAAACCCTGCTGGCGGCCCAGGCACAGGTACTGGCGATGTTCGGAGCCGACTTGCTCAAACAGCTTGCGACACGCCCAATCCGGATCCTGTTTGTCTGCGGCCGCGCTGACTGCCAATAGCGGCACGTCGACTTCGGCCAAGCCTTTCCACCAGTCACGCTCAGCGTCGCCAAAACGGCCGAACAGGCCATTCCAGCGCATGGCTTCAATCATCACGCCGGCCGGCTCATCCTCGGGGCCACGTTTGAACCGCGGCCCAGACACCTGGGCAAAGCGCTTGAGCAGCAAACGACTGCCCCACTCCACCGGCGGAATTTTCAGCGGCCAATGGGTGCGACTGACCTGACAGCCAAACAGCGCCACGGACGCCACCGACGGCGCGCCTAGGTGCTGGCCGCCCAAGGCTGCTGCCAAAGTCGTCGCGCCAAGTGAATGGCCCACCCAATGGGGGACCTGCCCGCTTTGCTCACGCACAAAGTCGCCAATCGCCGGCAAATCGTAGCGCGCGTAGTCCGCCACGCGATTTTTGACGTAGGTTTGATTGCGCTTGGACAGGCCGTGGCCGCGCATCTCAGGTATCCATACATCAAAACCCTGGCGGGCCAGGTAGGCGCCCAGCCCGATGCCCTTGGGTGAATACCAAAAGCGTCGATTGGAAAAACTACCGTGCAACAAAATAACCGGCGTGCCCCGGTTTTCCGGGACATCGGCACGGCCCAAGCGGGTCACGGCCAGTTCGACGGTGGCGTCGGGGCTGTTGCCGGGTTTGAGGCGGTACACATCTTCACTCAGGTCGCCACGACGTTCAGCGCTGATCAAGGCGACGGGAAACAGGTTGCTGCTGCTTTGCATAATGCTCTTGCACAAAAAAGGGCGGCGTCCGGAAGGAGGTCCGCCCTGCACAGATAAGAATGCCGGTCACCCTCAACAAGTGACCGGCACTTTTGACGTTTCGACCTTAGGCCGGCGCTTGGCCTTCCGCCAGGAAGAACCAGGTTTCCAGCACGGAATCGGGGTTCAGCGAGACGCTTTCGATGCCCTGTTCCATCAGCCATCGGGCCAGGTCCGGGTGGTCGGAAGGGCCCTGGCCGCAGATGCCGATGTACTTGCCGGCCTTGTTACAGGCCTGGATGGCGTTGGACAGCAGCTTCTTGACCGCAGGGTTACGCTCGTCGAACAGGTGGGCGATGATCCCGGAGTCACGGTCCAGGCCCAGGGTCAGCTGGGTCAGGTCGTTGGAGCCAATAGAGAAACCGTCGAAGAATTCGAGGAACTCTTCGGCCAGAATCGCGTTGGACGGCAACTCGCACATCATGATCACGCGCAGGCCGTTCTCGCCACGGCTCAAGCCATTTTCAGCCAGCAGGTCAACCACTTGGCTCGCCTCGCCCAGGGTACGCACGAAGGGCACCATGATCTCGACGTTGGTCAGGCCCATCTCGTTACGCACGCGCTTGAGGGCGCGGCACTCGAGTTCGAAGCAGTCACGGAACGATTCGCTGATGTAACGCGAGGCGCCACGGAAACCCAGCATCGGGTTTTCTTCTTCCGGCTCGTACAGCTTGCCGCCGATCAGGTTGGCGTATTCGTTGGACTTGAAGTCCGACAGCCGCACGATGACCTTTTTCGGATAGAACGCCGCCGCCAGGGTGCTGATGCCTTCCACCAGCTTCTCGACGTAGAAGCCCACCGGGTCGTTGTAGCCGGCGATGCGCTTGTCGACGCTTTCCTTGATGTCCAGCGGCAGGCCGTCGTAATTCAACAGGGCTTTTGGATGCACGCCGATCATGCGGTTGATGATGAACTCCAGTCGGGCCAGGCCCACACCGGCGTTCGGCAACTGCGCAAAATCAAACGCGCGGTCCGGGTTGCCGACGTTCATCATGATCTTGAACGGCAGGTCCGGCATGGCGTCGACGGAGTTTTGCTTGATGTCGAAGCCCAGCTCACCTTCAAAAATAAAACCTGTATCGCCTTCGGCGCAGGAAACCGTCACACCCTGGCCGTCTTTCAACAGCTGGGTGGCATTACCGCAACCAACTACTGCTGGAATCCCCAGCTCACGGGCGATGATCGCCGCGTGGCAGGTACGCCCGCCACGGTTGGTGACGATGGCGCTGGCGCGCTTCATCACTGGTTCCCAGTCCGGGTCGGTCATGTCGGAAACCAGTACGTCGCCTGGCTGGACTTTGTCCATTTCGGACACGTCCTTGATGATCCGCACCTTGCCGGCGCCAATGCGCTGGCCGATGGCACGGCCTTCCACCAGCACCGTGCCGGTTTCTTTCAACAGGTAGCGTTCCATGACGTTGGCCGAAGTGCGGCTCTTCACGGTTTCGGGGCGAGCCTGCACGATGTACAGCTTGCCGTCGTCACCGTCTTTGGCCCACTCGATGTCCATCGGGCACTTGTAGTGCTTTTCAATGATCATCGCTTGTTTGGCCAGCTCGCTGACTTCAGCGTCGCTCAGGCAGAAACGCGCGCGCTCAGCCTTGTCCACATCAACGGTTTTCACCGAGCGACCGGCCTTGGCCTCGTCGCCGTAGATCATCTTGATGGCCTTGCTGCCCAGGTTGCGGCGCAGGATCGCCGGGCGACCGGCCTCAAGGGTGTGTTTGTGTACGTAGAATTCGTCCGGGTTGACCGCGCCCTGTACGACGGTTTCGCCCAGGCCGTAGGCGCCGGTGATAAACACCACGTCACGGAAGCCCGATTCGGTGTCCAGGGTGAACATCACGCCAGCGGTGCCGGTTTCCGAACGCACCATGCGCTGCACACCGGCAGACAAGGCCACCAGCTTGTGGTCGAAACCCTGGTGTACGCGGTAGGAAATCGCGCGATCGTTGAACAGCGAGGCAAACACTTCCTTGGCCGCGCGGATCACGTTTTCCACGCCACGGATGTTAAGGAAGGTTTCTTGCTGACCGGCGAAAGAGGCGTCCGGCAAGTCTTCGGCGGTGGCCGACGAGCGCACGGCGACGGCCATGTCCGGGTTGCCCGCCGACAGGGTGGCGAAGGCGGCACGGATTTCTTCGTTGAGCTTTTCGGGGAACTCGGCTTCCATGATCCATTGGCGGATCTGGGCACCGGTCTTGGTCAGGGCGGCGATGTCATCGACGTCCAGAGCGTCCAGCGCGGCGTGGATCTGAGCATTGAGGCCGCTCAGTTCGAGGAAATCGCGGTAAGCCTGGGCCGTGGTGGCGAAACCACCGGGCACCGAGACACCAGCGCCTGCAAGATTACTGATCATCTCGCCGAGGGATGCGTTCTTGCCCCCCACGTGCTCTACATCATGGACGCCGAGCTTATCGAGGGAAACTACGTACTCTACCAAGGTGATCTCTCCACTAACTGTGTTGGAAAAGCTCAGGACGCCGGCG
>NZ_JAFCTN010000035.1:0-25794 GCF_049896045.1 Pseudomonas sp. PWP3-1b2 | reverse complement strand
TTTGTGGCCTGGACCTGGAAAATAAGTGAGAATGCGGCCCACTGCGGGACGGCAAAATCGCGCCTATCATATCCAAGATTCGCCATCAGCTTAAGGCCCAGGGCTCAAATGAAACGATCTGCTTTCTTTATCTCCGACGGCACCGGCATCACGGCCGAAACATTGGGTCAAAGCCTGCTCGCGCAGTTCGAAAACATTACCTTCGCCAAATTCACGCGGCCCTACATCGACAGCGTAGATAAAGCGCGGGCCATGGTACAACAAATCAATCTGGCGGCCGAAAAAGACGGCATGCGCCCGATTATTTTTGACACCATCGTCAATCAAGACATTCGTGAGATCCTTGCGACCTCCAATGGTTTCATGATCGACATCTTCTCCACGTTCCTGGCGCCGCTGGAACAGGAGTTGAGCGAACACTCGTCTTATTCCGTAGGAAAGTCCCATTCCATTGGGCACAACTCCAACTATATGGAGCGTATCGAGGCGGTGAACTTTGCCCTCGACAACGACGATGGCGCCCGTACGCACTACTACGACAAGGCCGATTTGATTTTGGTGGGCGTGTCCCGCTGCGGCAAAACGCCAACGTGCCTTTATATGGCGATGCAGTTCGGCATCCGCGCGGCCAACTACCCGTTGACCGAAGACGACATGGAACACCTGACGCTGCCCGCCGCCCTGCGCGCCCACTCGCACAAGCTGTTCGGCCTGACCATTGACCCGGACCGCCTCACCGCCATCCGTAATGAGCGCAAGCCCAACAGCCGCTATTCCAGCTATGCCCAGTGCGAGTTCGAAGTACGCGAAGTGGAAAATCTGTTCCGTCGCGAGAACATTGCGCACATCAATTCCACGCATTTTTCGGTGGAAGAGATTTCGGCGAAGATTTTGGTGGAGAAAGGGGTGGAGCGGCGGTTCAAATAGCTTCTGTTGCCTGGACTGCAGCCATCGCAGGCAAGCCAGCTCCCACATTTCGATTTGTGAATGCATTCAAATGTGGGAGCTGGCTTGCCTGCGATAAACGATAACGCGGTAAGCCTGCCTACAGGTGAAACCTGCCACCCCCCTGCCCCAGCGCGGTGGCCAACGCATCAAACCCCTCGCGCAACAACTGATCATCCCCCGACGTATTACAGATACTCGCCCGAATAAACTGCGGCACCGCCGTCTGCCCGACAGCAAACGCCTCGGCGGTGGCGATCAGGTAATTATTCTGCTTGAGCTCTGCCTCTATTTCCGACGCACGCCAGGGCTCCGGCACTTCGATCCAAAAGTGCGGGCTGTTGAGGTGCGTGCGGTATTCCAGGCCCTCCAGCAGGTCGCGCACCAGCGCTTTGCGCCGGCTGATCTCGTTGATCTGCTGACGTAACAAATATTCCGCCGTGCCGTTTTCGATCCATTGGGTCGCCAGTTCCAGGGTCACCGGCGTGGCCATCCAGCAGGTCGAGCGCAGCGCTGCGGAAATACGGCTGACCAGCGCCGGCGGCGCGTGCACGTAACCCACGCGCAACCCGGCCGACACCGCCTTGCTCAGGCTGCTGATCAAAATCGTACGCTCGGGAGCGAAATAACTCAGGGGCGGTGGCCGGTCTTCCACCAACACGCCGTGGGCTTCGTCTTCAAGAATCAGCAGATTATGCTCGCGACACACTTTAGCCAGGGCTTCCCGGCGCGGGATCGATAGCACCGCCGTCGTCGGGTTCTGAATAGTCGGCGTGCAGTACAGCGCCGAAACCCGGTGATTTCGACAGACCTCTTCCAGCGCGCCCGGCAGCACACCTTCGTCATCCATCTCCAGGCCGATCAGCCGCACGCCGAGCATGCGCGCCGCAGTGATAAGCCCCGGGTAGGTCATTTGTTCGGTGACCACCGTGTCGCCTGCGCGCAGCAACGCCATCATTGCGCAGAGCAACCCGTGCTGGCCGCCATTAACGCAGATGACCTGTTCGGGAATCGGATGAAAATCGCGCTGCACCAGCCATTGCGCACCGGCTTCGCGGTAGCGCGGCAACCCGGCGTCCGGGGTGTAGGCGCTGATGTCCTGGAGGAACTTGGCGTTGGTCGACAAGGTTTGGAAGCTCTGGGCGAGAAACACCGTCTCCTGCCCAGGAATATGCATGTTGCGGCTCATATCGAAGTACTGGCGTGGCTCCTCGCTGACGTTGCGAAAGCCTTCATCACGCTGGCGCTCCATCCCACGTTTGCGCACGAATGTTCCGTCACCCACCCGCGCAACAACCAACCCCAGGCGTTCCAATTCGCCATAGGCCCGGCTGATGGTGCCAATGGTCACACCCAGGTTGTCGGAAAGCACCCGATGGGGCGGCAGTTTTCTTCCCGGTTCAATCAAGCCCTCAAGGATGCCCCTTTCCATGACATCGGACAGGCGCTTGTACTTCACGCCCTGCCCGTTGGACAACCCCTCACGCATAATTGACACCATGTCAATATTTGTTTTGACAGTCATCTTTGGCCCTAATAGTGTGCTTTTACGGGTTCAATCACCGGATGAAACCACTTAATACACAGTCAATATAGAGTTCAATTCCGGCTCAGGGAAGCAATAAACGATGCCAATGTCCGCCGTTCTTGAAAACACAACAAAAACAAAAACTCAGAAACAGTGGTTGGCCGGGCTGGTCACCAGCGTGATGTTTCTGATTGTGTGCCTGAGTTGGGGCACCACCTGGCTGGGCATCAAGATCGCCGTCGAAAGCGTGCCGCCGCTCACCTCCGCGGGCCTGCGCTTCCTGATCGCTTTCCCGCTGTTTCTGTGTTTTGCCCTGGTGCGCCGCGAGCCGATTCTGTTTCCACGCGAAAGCCGCTGGTTCTTTGTCTTCGTGACCCTGTCCTACTTCAGCGTTCCCTACTACCTGCTCAACTACGGCGAAATGCACGTCTCCTCCGGCCTCACCGCCCTGCTGTTCAGTTGCATGCCGGTATTCATCCTGATTTTCTCCGCGCTGTTCCTGCGTGAGCGCATCTACTTTTCCCAAGTGGTCGGCATCGGCATCGGTTTCGGCAGCCTGTACATGATCATCAAGAGCCAGGGCCTGCACCTGGACCACGCCGAGTTCTTCGGGGTGCTGGCAATTCTGACCGCCGCCGTCATGCATGCCTTGTGCTATGTGATTACCAAGCAAAAAGGCAGCGCCATCAGTGTGATTACCTACAACACTCTGCCCATCGGCATTGCCGGGCTGATGCTGTTCGTGGCCGGTTTATGGTTTGAAACGCCGACCTTCGAAAACATCACCCTGCGCTCGTGGAGCGCACTGTTCTACCTGGGGCTGGTGGCGTCGGTGGGCGGGTTTATTGTGTATTTCATGCTGCTCAAGCGCTTGAGCCCGATCATTCTGTCGTTCGTGTTCATCATCTTCCCGGTGTTCGCGGTGATCATCGGCGCCTGGTACGAAGGCCTGGCGATTTCCCATGACCTGATGCTGTATTCGGCCATCCTGCTGGCCGGCTTTGCGATCACCAAGTTGCCGGTTGAAAAACTCCTGGCCAAGAAAAATTGACCCTCCCAACCCTCCCACCACGCGAGAGAAACATGGACGTCCTCCGCCCAAAAGCCCTGGAACAGATCTACGCCCACGCCAGCCGCAGCTATCCCGAGGAATGCTGTGGTTTTGTTTTCGCCGACGGCAGTGTGTACCTGGGCAGCAATATCCAGAACGAGTTGCACCGCAAGAACCCCGAGATGTACCCGCGCAGCGCGGCCAATGGCTACACGTTTTCGGTCGCCGACACCTTGCTGATGAACAAGGCGTTTCGCACTGACAACCCGGTGGTGGTGATCTACCACTCCCACCCGGATGTCGGCGCCTATTTCAGTGACGAAGACCAGGACAAGGCGCTGTTCCTGGGCGAGCCGATCTACCCCGTCAGCTATCTGGTGGTGGATGTTCGCCAGGGCCAGGCCCTCGGTTCAAAGCTGTTTGCCTGGGACGGCAAGCATTTCGCCCTTAACCCTTTCAACGACCTGCACACGGAGTTGTCCATGAACGCTGTCTCTTTCCCAGACATTCTGGTTCGCGTGGCCAAGCTGCCGGAATCGACCCTTGAGGGCACCGGATCGACATTGCGCGAAGTCATTGAAAACCTCTGCAGCAGCCACCCGCAGCTGCGCTCGCACTTGTTTCACGAGAAGAACAACCAGCTCAAGGAACACTTCCTGTTCACTGCCGAAGAGGAACTGATCGGCGCTGACGAGCCGCTGCCTGAAAAAGCCAATATCGAAGTGCTGCTCGCCACTTCCGGCGGCATGGACGTGGATGCCCTCAGTAATGAGGAAGTACAGCGTTATGTGCGCCACATCACCCTGCCTGGCGTAGGCCGCGAAGGCCAATTGAACCTCAAGAAAGCCAAGGTACTGATCATCGGCACCGGCGGCCTGGGCTCGCCCATCAGCCTGTACCTTGCGGCAGCCGGCATCGGCACCCTGGGCCTGGTGGATTTTGATGTGGTGGAAAGCAGCAACCTGCAACGCCAAATCGTGCACGGCAACAGCACGCTGGGCATGCCCAAGGTCGAATCGGCAAAGCGGCGCTTGCAAGACCTTAACAGCCATATCCAGATCAACGCCCACGACACCGCCCTGAACGCAGACAACGCCCTGGAACTGGTGGGCGCCTACGATTTGGTGATTGATGGCACCGACAATTTCGACACGCGCTACCTGATCAACGATGCCTGCGTGAGACTCGGCAAACCCTTGGTCTACGGCGCCATCTACCGTTTCGACGGGCAGATCAGCGTCCTCAACTATAAAGGTGGGCCGTGCTACCGCTGCCTGTTCCCCTCACCGCCGCCAGCTGAACTGGCACCCAATTGCAGTGCCGGCGGCGTGATCGGCGTGCTGCCGGGCGTGGTCGGGATGATCCAGGCCACCGAAGCCATAAAACTGCTGATCGGCATTGGCGAGCCCTTGTCCGGCCGCTTGATGCGCTTCGATGCGCTGGCGATGAAATTCAGCGAAATCCGCTTCAAGCGCCGCGCCGACTGCCCCTGCTGCTCGGAATTGCGCCACAGTGAAACCCTGGCACCGGCAGTCTGCGCAGATGCCGTACCGAGCCAACCGTCCCTCGCCGAGGAACGCTACATCAAGCCGCGCGTACTCAAACAACTGCTCGAACACCACCGCAGCGCCGATGTGCTAGTGGATGTGCGCGACGCCAGCGAGCTGGAGGTGTGCAAATTACCGGGCGTGGTGCATATCCCCCTTGCCGAACTGGATGGGCAACTCGACAGCCTCAGTCGCGACAACACTCACTACCTGATCTGCTACGCCGGCACGCGCGCCGAACAGGCCGCCAGCACCTTGCTCGCCGCAGGTTTTGCCAACACCAAGGTCCTGCAGGGCGGTATGAAACATTGGGTTCGTGACGTCGAACCCGACATGCCGTTGTATTGAGCCGGGGGCAGACTGATGTTGCATAACTCCATTCTCGACGTGATCGGCCAAACACCGATCGTGCGTCTGGCGCAGTTTTCCGAAGACCTCGGCATTGAGGTCTACGCCAAGCTTGAATCCCTCAATCCCGGGGGCAGCCACAAGGCGCGCATCGCCCTGGGCATGATCCTCGACGCCGAGCGGCGCGGCGTACTGATCCGTGACTCCGGGCAAACCATCATCGAGCCCAGCGGCGGTAACACCGGCATCGGCCTGGTGATGGCCGGCAACGTGCTCGGCTACAAAGTGGTGCTGGTGATTCCCGACAATTACAGCCCCGAAAAACAGAAGCTGCTGCGCCTGTACGGCGCCAAGGTGGTGCTGTCGGACAGCCGCCTGGGCAACAACTCCCATGGCGAAAAATGCATGGAGCTGCAGCTGGAAAACCCCAACTTCGTGATGCTCAACCAGCAACGCAACGGCGCCAATCCACAAACCCACCGCGACACCACCGCGCCGGAAATCCTCAGCGCCTTTGGTGATTTGCGCGTGGACTATTTGGTCAGCGGCATCGGCACCGGCGGGCATATCACCGGTATCGGCGAAACCCTGAAAAAAACCTGGCCAGCCCTGCGTGTCATGGGCGTGGAACCGGAGGAATGCGACCTGCTGAAAAACAGGCACGCGCCGCACCACATTCAGGGCCTGTCGATTGGCTTGATCCCGAGCATTCTGAACCTGGAGGTGATCGACGGCATGCTCAAGGTGTCGCGCCAGGCGTGCATCGACATGATGAAACGCATCATGCGCACAGACGCTATCAGCCTCGGCTTGTCGTCTGCCGCCAACATGGTCGCCATCGCCCAACTCGCCCCCGAACTGCCGCCCGAAACGGTGGTGCTGACCATGGTCTACGACAATGCCGACAGCTACCTGCCAAATTTCGAATAACCACTTCTCCAACAGACCAGATTGCGGGGGTGCCTCCATGGGGGGCTTTATCGACATGCAACAGCTGCACGATGAGTTGATCACCCACCTCATCAAGACCCTGACACCTGCGCAGATGAAGCAGCTCGAACCGCATTTGGCGCCGCTGATCCAGAACGCCGCCCAGGCGGTGGCCGAGGACTTGATCGCCTATGCCTACCGCGACCCGGCCTCACGCGGGCGCGGCGAGTTGATACTGGAGTCGTATGCCTCGTTCAAGGCGGTGCTGTTTTATCGCCTGGCGCACCTGGTGTGGAATTTCCCCGATCACACCAATGGCGTGTTTTCGCGCATGGCGCTCAAGCTCAGCAACCAGGGCAAAATCCTGTCCGGCGCCGAGATTCACCCGGCGGCGCGCATCGGCCGACGCTTTGTGCTCGACCACGGCTACGGCACGGTCATTGGCGAAACCTGCGAGATCGGCAACGACTGTTACATCCTCTGCGGCGTCACCCTCGGCGCCCGGGGTATCGCCAACAACCCGGACGGCAAGCGCCACCCGCGCCTGGGCAACAACGTCGAAGTCGGTTCCGGCGCTCGCGTGCTGGGCTATGTGCTGATCGGCGACAACGTGTTTATCAGCCCCTCCTGCGTCATCACCCAGGACGTGCCGGCCGGCACCAAAGTCAAAGTGGTCAACCAGATTCAGCTGCAAAAAAACACCGAGTCCGACCACAGCAACTACCTCGGCGCCTTCGCCCTGGAGGAACGCCTGCACGTGGTCGGCGAGGTCAACGCCAGCCACAAGGTTACGGTGCTGGACGCCGACTTTCACCCATTACAGGGCCTGATGCTGGAACCCACGGTCAAGGAGCGTCATCACCTGCAATTTCGCCTGCGGCGCCTGGACGTCGGCGAGCAACTGCCACGCCTGCCGCTGAACCTGAAAGTCAGCGGGCCGGAATTTGAAATCACCCTGCTCTCCCCCCCTGGCTTGAGTGCAATGGTGCGTCACCTGTTGCAAGCCAGCCCACTGATCGTCGGAGGTTGAAGATGTCTGTGCACACCATGGAAACCCTGGCGCTGTTTGACAGCGCGCCTTACCAGAACGCTTTCAGCGCCCGGGTGATTGCCGTCAGCGAGCACGGCGTCGCCCTGGAGCACACCCTGTTCTACCCCACCGGTGGCGGGCAGCCGGGCGACACCGGCCACCTCACCCTGGCCGATGGCACGCGGGTCGAGGTAACCGGCACCGTGCGCGACCCGGTTTTGCGCTCGATCATCTGGCATCAGGTGGAACACTGCCCCGAGCAATTGACCGCCGGTGTGCAGTTGGACGCGGGCCTGGACTGGGAACGGCGCTACCAGCACATGAAAATGCACACCTGCCTGCATTTGCTGTGTTCGATCATTGATGCGCCGGTCACCGGGTGCAGCATCAGCGCAGACAAAGGCCGCCTGGATTTCGACCTGCCGGAAATGACCCTCGACAAAGACACCATCACCCGCGACCTCAACGCCCTGATCGAACAGGCCCACGCGGTGAAAACCCTGTCGATGCCCGCCTCGGAGTACTCGACCCTGCTACAAATCACGCGCACTCAGGCCGTTGCGCCACCGGTGATTCAGGGTTCGGTTCGGGTGATTGAAATCAACGGAATCGACATCCAGCCCTGCGGCGGCACGCATGTGATCAACACCGAGGAAATCGGCCGGGTGTTTTGCGAGAAGATCGAGAAAAAGAGCAAGCATAACCGCCGGGTAATCCTGCGGTTTGAGTAATGACGCGGCAGCGACCGAGGTGCCAATACCCCCGTCGCTGTTCGCTGTTCGTACAGGAAACTGACAGCAAATTTATGTGCTTGTAACATTCAGAAACGTACAATTCCGCCAACAGCGTATCGCCCCCTGATCCGCTGCCCCTGACTCATGGAGAAAGAGCGCCCGCCCCTTCTCGGTGGGTGCTCGTAGAAACGCTAAGCTCAGACCCACACCGCCTCGCAACCCTGAATGCTGCAGGACTGACTGCCTATGAACAGCTGCCTATGAACAAAGTATTCCGCGACTACTTACCAGCCTCCACTCTGCGCCTGCTGCCCAACCGTTGGGATTTGGTAGCCCTGCCTCTGGTCATCGGCTTTCTGCTGTTTTTCTCCATTACGGCACGGGAAACCTGGGCGCCTATCGCCACGTTGCAAAGTGAAGTGATCTCGCTGGACCCGGCCAACCTGCCGGAATACGCGATGCGCACCACGTTGCGCATGCTCGCGGCGATGGTGGCGGCGCTGGTGTTTACCTTCTTATACGGCACGCTGGCCGCCAAAAGCCGCCGTGCTGAAAAGCTGTTGGTGCCGGTGCTCGACATCCTGCAATCGGTGCCAGTGCTGGGCTACATCTCGTTTACCGTGACGTTCTTCCTGCTGTTGTTTCCCGGCCGGGTGCTGGGCGCCGAGTTCGCGGCGATCTTTGCGATCTTCACCAGCCAGGCCTGGAACATGACGTTCAGCTTCTACCAGTCGCTGCGCATGCTGCCCCATGACCTGGTGGAAGTCTCGACCAACCTGCGCCTTTCGGGCTGGCAAAAGTTCTGGAAGCTCGACGTGCCATTCGCGATGCCGGGGCTGGTGTGGAACATGATGATGAGCATGTCCGGCGGCTGGTTTTTCGTGGTCGCCTCCGAAGCCATCACCGTGGGTGACAAAACCATCACCCTGCCGGGCGTGGGTTCGTACCTTGCGCTGGCCATCGCCCAGAAAGACCTGCACGCCGTGGGTTATGTGATCCTGGCCATGGTCGCGGTGATCCTGATGTACGACCAGTTCCTGTTCCGCCCGCTGGTGGCCTGGGCCGACAAGTTCCGCATGGAAACCACCGCTTCTCAAGGCGCCGCGCCACAATCCTGGCTGCTGAACCTGATTCAGCGCACGCGCATGGTGCAGCGCATTCTGCGCCCGATTACTCGCACCATCAGCCGCATTGGCAACAAGCGTTTCAGCTTTGGAAGCGGTGCGTTCAAAGCGTTGCCGGCAGAAACCCCGGCAGCCTCGAAAATGATTGATCTGGTGTGGGGCACCGTGATCGCGCTGATGGCCGCGTACGCGCTGTATCACATCGTGCTGTACGTGGGCACCGAAGTAACCTTCACCGAAGTTGGCCATGTGTTTGTGCTGGGCCTGATTACGCTGCTGCGGGTGGCCGGGCTGATTCTGATCGCCTCGCTGATCTGGGTGCCATTGGGCGTGATGATCGGCTTGCGCCCACGCCTGGCGGAAAAAATCCAGCCGCTGGCGCAGTTCCTCGCGGCCTTTCCGGCGAACCTGCTGTTCCCGGTGTTTGTGATCGTGATCCTGCATTACAACCTCAATCCGGACATCTGGCTCAGCCCGCTGATCGTGCTGGGCACTCAGTGGTACATCCTGTTTAACGTGATTGCGGGCGCCAGCGCCTTTCCGAATGACTTCAAGGAAGCCGCCGCCAACTTCCGCATTCGCGGCTGGCTGTGGTGGCGCAAAGTGATGTTGCCGGGGATTTTCCCTTACTACGTGACGGGCGCGATCACCGCTTCGGGCGGCGCGTGGAACGCCAGCATCGTGTCCGAGTACGTGTCCTGGGGCCAGGACAACGTGGTCGCCCATGGGCTGGGCGCCTACATCGCGCAAACCACCGCCGCCGGCGACTTCCCGAAAATCGCCTTGGGCGTGGTGGTGATGTCGATCTTTGTGGTGGCTTTCAACCGAGCGGTCTGGCGGCCGATGTACGCCATCGCTGAAAACAAACTTCGTTTGAATTGACGGGACTCGCCGTGATGACTACCTCTACTGAACACACTGTCGACACCCCGGAAATTTACTCGCTGAAAAACGTGAACCGGGTGTTCGGCAAAGGCAAGGAAGAACTGCAAGTACTCAGCGGCGTGGACCTGAGCCTGCACGAAGGCGAAATTGTCGGCATGCTCGGCCGCTCTGGCTCCGGTAAATCCACGCTGCTGCGCATCATCGCCGGGCTGATTCAGCCTTCTTCGGGCGATGTTCGTTATCAAGGCAAGCCCCTCAATGGCCCGGCCGAAGGCGTGGCCATGGTGTTCCAGACCTTCGCCCTGTTTCCATGGCTGACCGTGCTGGAAAACGTGGAGGCCGGCCTGCAAGCCTTGCAGGTCGAGCGCAAGGAAGCCCGTCGCCGCGCGCTGGCGGCCATCGACCTGATCGGCCTGGACGGCTTTGAAAACGCCTACCCGCGCGAATTGTCCGGCGGCATGCGCCAGCGCGTGGGCTTTGCCCGTGGCCTGGTGGTCAACCCGACGCTGTTGTTGATGGACGAACCTTTCTCTGCGCTGGACGTGCTCACCGCCGAAACCCTGCGCACCGACTTGCTGGACCTGTGGAGCGGCAAGCAGTTGCCGATCAAGTCGATCCTGATCGTGACCCACAACATTGAAGAAGCGGTGCTGATGTGCGACCGCATTCTGGTGCTGTCGTCCAACCCCGGCCGCGTGGTCGCCGAGATCAAGGTGCCGTTTGCGCATCCGCGTAACCGCCTCGACCCGACGTTCCGGCAGATGGTCGACGACATCTACGCACTGATGACTGACCGGCGCAGCGCCGACGCCAGCCGTGGCCTGCCCGAGTTGAAAATGGGCAGCCTGTTGCCGGAAGTCTCCACCAACTTGATGGCCGGTTTGATCGAAACCCTCGCCGCCGAGCCCTACAACGGCCACGCCGGCCTGCCCACCGTGGCTGAACGGCGCTTGCTGGAGGTCGATGACCTGTTCCCTGTGGCAGAAATGCTCGAGCATTTGGGCTTTGCCGAACTCAAGGGCGCCGACATCACCCTCACCGACGCGGGCAAGCTGTTCGCCGACTACGGCACCCAGGAACGCAAAACCCTGTTCGCCGAGCATCTGATTTGCCACGTGCCATTGGCCGCGCGGATTCATCACGTGCTGCTGGAACGCAGCGGTCACCGCGCGCCACGGGTGCGCTTCGAGCAGGAACTGGAAGACTCGATGACGGAAGCGTTTGTGCAGAAAACCCTGGAAAGCGTGGTGGCGTGGGGGCGGTATGCGGAGATTTTTTCGTATGACGACCATACCGAGACGTTTAGCCTGGATGATGTGGAAGGCAGTATGTAAACGAGGCTTGTCTGGAGAAAACCTGGCAGCATCAGCAGAGCCTGTCGAAACGCTTCCTGTGGCGAGCGGGCTTGCCCCGCGTTGGGCTGCGCAGCAGCCCCAAAACCTGCCGCCACCGGGTGTCTGACAGGCCGCATTCTTCTTGACTGGGGCTGCTACGCAGCCCAACGCGGGGCAAGCCCGCTCGCCACAATTTGCCCTCTGTACAGAGCCCGCTGCCACATCAAAGCGTGGGAACGATCGGTTAGAACGCGTCGCCGGGGACGCGTACGAAGCCTTCCATCAGCACCCGCGCGCTGCGGCTCATGATGGCTTTTTTCACCACCCATTCGCCGTTGACCTGGCTGGCTTCGGCGCCCACACGCAACGTGCCGGACGGATGCCCGAACCGCACCGCGTTACGCTCTACACCGCCCGCCGCCAGGTTAACCAACGTCCCGGAAATCGCCGCCGCCGTGCCAATTGCCACCGCCGCCGTGCCCATCATGGCGTGGTGCAACTTGCCCATGGACAGCGCGCGCACCAGCAAGTCGACATCACCGGCCTTGATCGCTTTGCCGCTGGACGCCACGTAATCCGCAGGCTTGGCCACAAATGCAACCTTCGGCGTGTGCTGACGCTGCGCCGCTTCATCGAGGTGTTTGATCAACCCCATGCGCAACGCGCCGTAGGCCCGCACCGTCTCGAACATCGCCAGGGCTTTGGGGTCGCCGTTGATGGCGCCTTGCAGCTCGGTGCCGGTGTAGCCGAGGTCTTCGGCGTTGATGAAAATCGTCGGAATGCCCGCGTTGATCAACGTCGCCTTGAAGGTGCCGACACCTGGCACTTCCAGGTCGTCGATCAGGTTACCGGTGGGGAACATCGAACCACCGCCGCCCTCTTCTTCCGCCGCCGGGTCCATAAACTCCAGCTGCACTTCGGCGGCGGGAAAGGTTACGCCGTCGAGTTCGAAGTCACCGGTTTCCTGCACCGCGCCGTCGGTGATCGGCACGTGGGCAATGATGGTCTTGCCGATATTCGCCTGCCACACCCGCACCACGGCCACGCCGTTATGGGGCACGCGCGCCGGGTCGATCAAGCCGGCGCTGATGGCGAAGGAACCGACCGCCGCCGACAGGTTGCCGCAGTTGCCGCTCCAGTCCACAAAGGGCTTGTCGATGGAGACCTGACCGAACAGGTAGTCCACGTCATGCCCGGCGCGGGTGCTTTTAGCGAGGATCACGGTTTTGCTGGTGCTCGACGTGGCACCGCCCATGCCATCAATTTGCTTGTCGTAAGGGTCGGGGCTGCCGATCACCCGCAGCAGCAAGGCGTCACGCGCGGCGCCCGGCACCTGCGCCGATTCGGGCAGGTCCGTAAGGCTGAAAAACACGCCCTTGCTGGTGCCGCCACGCATGTAGGTGGCGGGGATCCTGATTTGTGGAACCTGTGTCATGGTTAACCCCTTAAGCGGTCGCCGCCGATTCCAGGAAGTCCTGGGCAAAACGTTGCAACACGCCGCCCGCCTCGTAGATCGACACTTCTTCGGCGGTGTCCAGGCGGCACGTCACCGGCACGTCAACACGTTCGCCATTCTTGCGGTTGATCACCAGTGTCAGCGTGGCACGCGGGGTGCGCTCGCCGATCACGTCATAGGTTTCACTGCCATCGATCAGCAAGGTGTGGCGGTCGGTACCCGGCAAAAACTCCAGCGGCAACACGCCCATGCCCACCAAGTTGGTGCGGTGGATGCGCTCGAAGCCTTCGGCGGCAATCGCTTCCACACCGGCCAGACGCACGCCCTTGGCCGCCCAGTCGCGGGACGAGCCCTGGCCGTAGTCGGCGCCGGCAATGATGATCAGCGGCTGCTTGCGTTCCATGTAGGTTTCGATGGCTTCCCACATCCGCGTGACCGTGCCTTCCGGCTCGATCCGCGCCAGGGAACCCTGCTTGACCTTGCCGTTTTCAACGACCATTTCGTTGAACAGTTTCGGGTTGGCAAAGGTCGCGCGCTGGGCCGTCAAATGATCGCCCCGGTGCGTTGCGTAAGAGTTGAAGTCGACTTCCGGCAGGCCCATTTTCGCCAGGTATTCGCCGGCGGCGCTGTCGAGCATGATCGCGTTGGACGGCGACAAATGGTCAGTGGTGATGTTGTCCGGCAGCACTGCCAGCGGGCGCATGCCCTTGAGCGGCCGCGCCCCGGCCAGCGCGCCTTCCCAGTAGGGCGGGCGGCGGATATAGGTGCTTTGCGGGCGCCAGTCATACAGCGGCGTGACTTTCGGGCCGGTGTCTTCGTGGATCGCGAACATCGGAATGTAGACCTGGCGGAACTGCTCCGGCTTGACCGAGGCCTTGACCACGGCGTCGATCTCTTCGTCGCTCGGCCAGATGTCTTTGAGGCGGATTTCCTTGCCATCAGCGTCGAGGCCCAGCACGTCTTTTTCGATATCAAAACGGATGGTGCCGGCAATCGCGTAAGCCACCACCAACGGCGGCGAAGCCAGGAACGCCTGCTTGGCGTACGGATGAATACGCCCGTCGAAATTGCGGTTGCCCGACAGCACGGCGGTGGCGTACAGATCGCGGTCGATGATTTCCTGCTGGATCACCGGGTCCAGCGCACCGGACATGCCGTTGCAGGTGGTGCAGGCGAAGGCCACCACACCAAAACCCAGTTGCTCCAGCTCAGTGGTCAAGCCCGCTTCATCAAGGTACATCGCCACGGTTTTCGAACCCGGCGCCAGGGACGATTTGACCCACGGCTTGCGCACCAGGCCGAGCTTGTTGGCGTTGCGCGCCAGCAGGCCAGCGGCGATCACGTTGCGCGGGTTGCTGGTGTTGGTGCAACTGGTGATGGCGGCGATGATCACCGCGCCGTCGGGCATTTGCCCTGGCACGTCATCCCACTGGCCAGAGATGCCTTTGGCTGCCAGGTCGCTGGTAGCGACACGGGCGTGCGGGTTGCTCGGGCCCGCCATGTTACGCACAACAGAGGACAGGTCGAAGGTCAGGCCGCGCTCGTATTGCGCGCCTTTAAGGTCATCGGCCCACAGGCCGGTGTGGCGAGCGTATTGCTCCACCAGCGTGACTTGTTCATCTTCGCGGCCGGTGAGCTTGAGGTAGGCGATGGTCTGCTGGTCAATGTAGAACATCGCCGCCGTGGCGCCGTATTCCGGGGCCATGTTGGAGATGGTCGCGCGGTCGCCCAGGGTGAGGTTGGATGCGCCCTCACCAAAGAACTCCAGCCACGCGCCGACGACTTTTTGTTTGCGCAGAAACTCGGTCAGCGCCAGCACCATGTCGGTGGCGGTGATGCCCGGTTGCAGCTTGCCCGTCAGCTCCACGCCGACGCTTTCCGGCAGGCGCATCCACGACGCGCGGCCGAGCATCACGCTCTCGGCTTCAAGGCCGCCGACGCCGATAGCGATGACGCCCAAGGCGTCTACGTGTGGCGTGTGGCTGTCGGTGCCGACACAGGTGTCCGGGAAAGCGACACCGTCGCGCACCTGAATCACTGGCGACATTTTCTCCAGGTTGATCTGGTGCATGATGCCGTTGCCCGGCGGGATCACGTCGACGTTCTTGAAGGCCTTTTTGGTCCACTCGATAAAGTGAAAGCGGTCTTCGTTGCGACGGTCTTCAATGACGCGGTTTTTCTCGAAGGCCTGCGGGTCAGAGCCACCGGCTTCGACGGCCAGGGAGTGGTCGACGATCAGTTGGGTCGGCACCACCGGGTTGACCTGCGCCGGGTCGCCACCTTGCAGGGCGATGGCGTCGCGCAGGCCGGCGAGGTCGACCAGCGCGGTTTGGCCAAGGATGTCGTGGCACACCACGCGGGCCGGGAACCAGGGGAAATCGAGGTCGCGTTTGCGCTCGATCAGTTGGCTCAGGGACGCGTTGAGGGTGGCCGGGTCGCAGCGGCGTACGAGGTTTTCCGCGAGCACGCGGGAGGTGTAAGGCAGTGTGGCGTAGGCGCCGGGAGTGATTGCCTCGACAGCCGCGCGGGCGTCGAAGAAATCCAGGCGGCTGCCGGGCAGCGGTTTGCGAAATTCAGTGTTCATCGTCAGGCCTCGGTCACGGTAGGTTCACAGGGCAAACTGTCGACACTTGCCTGGTTTTCTGTGGGAGCTGGCTTGCCTGCGATGGCATCACCTCGGTGTACCTGTCACACCGCAGTGATGCCATCGCAGGCAAGCCAGCTCCCACAAAAAAACCAATCGCCAGTGTGTTCAGCTCATCCCTATTCAGCGACGTTCGATTGGCACGAACTTGCGCTGCTCGACGCCGATGTACTCGGCGCTTGGACGGATGATGCGGTTGTTGGCGCGCTGCTCGAACACATGCGCGGCCCAGCCGGTCAGGCGCGAACACACGAAGATCGGCGTGAACAGCTGCGTCGGAATGCCCATGAAGTGGTACGCCGAGGCATGGTAGAAGTCGGCGTTGGGGAACAGTTTTTTCTGCTCCCACATGGTCTTGTCGATAGCCTCGGACACCGGAAACAACACGGTATCGCCTGCTTCGTCGGCGAGCTTTTTGGCCCAGCCCTTGATCACTTCATTACGCGGGTCGCTCTCTTTGTAGATCGCGTGGCCGAAGCCCATGATCTTGTCTTTGCGCGCCAGCATGCCGAGGGTGCCTTCAACGGCTTCTTCGGCTGAACCGAAACGCTCGATCATTTCCATCGCCGCTTCGTTGGCGCCGCCGTGCAGCGGGCCGCGCAGGGAACCGATGGCGGCGGTGACGCAGGAATACAGGTCGGACAGGGTTGAAGCGCACACCCGTGCGGTAAAGGTCGACGCGTTGAATTCATGTTCGGCGTACAGAATCAGCGACACGTTCATGACTTTCTCATGCAGCGCACTCGGCTTCTTGCCGTGCAGCAGGTGCAGGAAATGGCCGCCGATGCTTGGCTCGTCGGTCACGCAGTCAATCTTCTTGCCGTCGTGGCTGAAGCGATACCAGTAGCACATGATCGCCGGGAAGGCGGCGAGCAGGCGGTTGGTGACGTCGTGCTGCGCGCTGAAATCCTTCTCGGGCTCGATGTTGCCGAGGAACGAGCAACCGGTGCGCATCACGTCCATCGGGTGGGCATCGGCGGGGATGCGTTCCAGCACTTCTTTCAGCGCCTGGGGCAGGTCGCGCAGGGTGCTCAGCTTGGCGCTGTAGGCGGCCAGTTCGGTTTTGCTCGGCAGCTCGCCGTACAACAGCAGGTAAGCGACTTCTTCAAACTGCGCATCGGCGGCGAGTTCGCGCACATCGTAACCGCGATAGGTCAAGCCGGCACCTGCCTGGCCCACGGTGGACAGTGCGGTCTGCCCGGCCACCTGGCCACGCAGGCCGGCGCCACTCAGTACTTTTGCTTCAGCCATGTCTGTTCTCCAATCTTGAATTTATTTGGGAGGCGCTTATTTTTTAGCGGCAAACAGCGCATCGAGCTTCTGCTCGAAGGTGTGGTAGTCAATGCGATCGTAAAGCTCCATGCGGGTTTGCATGGTGTCGATCACGTTCTGTTGCGTGCCGTCGCGGCGGATCGCGGTGTAGACGTTCTCGGCGGCCTTGTTCATGGCGCGGAAGGCCGAGAGCGGGTACAGCACGATGGAAACATCGGCAGATTTCAACTGTTCGGTGGTGAAGAGCGGCGTCGCGCCAAACTCGGTGATATTCGCCAGGATCGGCGCTTTCACGCGGGAGGCGAACAGCTTGTACATCTCAAGCTCGGTGATGGCTTCCGGGAACACCATGTCGGCGCCGGCTTCGATACACGCGGCGGCGCGTTCCAGGGCAGACTCCAAACCTTCGACCGCCAGGGCGTCAGTGCGCGCCATGATCACGAAGCTGTCATCGGTGCGCGCATCCACGGCGGCCTTGATGCGGTCGACCATTTCCTGCAGCGACACGATTTCCTTATTCGGGCGATGACCGCAGCGCTTGGCGCCCACCTGGTCTTCGATATGAATGGCGGCGGCGCCGAACTTGATCATCGACTTGACGGTGCGTGCCACGTTGAACGCCGAGGAACCAAAACCGGTGTCCACGTCCACCAGCAGCGGCAGGTCGCACACGTCGGTGATGCGGCGCACGTCGGTCAACACGTCATCCAGGCCGGTAATGCCCAAGTCCGGCACGCCGAGGGAGCCAGCCGCCACACCGCCGCCCGACAGGTAGATCGCCTTGAACCCGGCGCGCTTGGCCAGCAGCGCATGGTTGGCGTTGATCGCACCGACCACCTGCAACGGGTGCTCGCTGGCGACGGCGTCACGGAAACGCTGGCCTGGCGTAGTTTTATTGTTAGAACTCATGACTCACCTCTTTCAGGGGCGCCGCCTGGGAAATGACGGGCAATGTTGCGTTTGGAAGCGCCGATGTGGCGGCGCATCAACAATTCGGCCAGCTCGCCATCGCGATCGGCAATCGCATCAAGAATGCGATGGTGCTCGGCAAATGCCTGGCGTGGGCGATTAGGGGTGGTGGAGAACTGGATGCGGTACATGCGCACCAATTGATACAGCTCGCCGCAGAGCATTTGGGTCAGGGTGCGGTTACCGGCGCCTTGAATTATCCGGTAATGAAAATCGAAGTCGCCTTCCTGCTGGTAGTAGCCCAGGCCAGCCTGGAACGCTTCATCGCGCTCGTGGGTGTGCAGCACTTGGCGCAGTTCTTCGATTTCGGCGTCGGTCATGCGCTCAGCGGCCAGGCGGCAGGCCATGCCTTCCAGGGACTCGCGGATTTCATAGAGTTCCACCAGCTCGGCGTGGCTCAGGGAAACCACACGCGCGCCGACGTGGGGCACGCGCACCAGCAGGCGCTGGCCTTCCAGGCGGTGGATCGCCTCGCGTAACGGGCCGCGGCTGATGCCGTAAGTGCGTGCCAGCTCAGGCTCGGAGATCTTGCTGCCGGGGGCGATCTCGCCTTTGACGATGGCGGCCTGGATACGGCGGAAGACGTTCTCCGACATTGTCTGGGATTCGTCCGACGTTGCCGCCGGCGCTTCGGCCTGATCCAGCATATTGTTGACACCTTTAAAAGCAATGCCGCAAAAACTAGCGAATAAGCCTTAGGTAGTCAAAGATTAAATCCACATTGTCGACAATCGTCTAATAACCTCCCCAGTACTCACCAGAGGCATGGCCGCCTGCCAGCGCTGGCGCCAAAAAAGCATCATGTTAGAATGCTCGCCGCTTTTGCCTGACATCATTGGATGAAACGGCGCACGAGGGAGTTTGCGCAGTAATGCCAGTCGCCTTGAATTAAACATCGCACTGCACCGCGTCAGGATCTATGAGACTCAAGCCCTTCCTTTTATTGTTTTGCCTGTTACTCGTACCGGCCCTTGGCGTTGCCGCCGAGAAAACCGTGTATGGCCTGAACGAATACGCAAAGCTCGCGGGCATTGACCTGGAAGTGGCCGCCAAACTCGACACCGGCGCCAAGACCGCGTCCCTCAGCGCCCGCGATATCAAGCGCTTCAAGCGCAACGGCGAATCCTGGGTGCGCTTCTACCTGGCCATCGACACCGCCCATTCCCACCCCATCGAACGCCCCCTGGCCCGCGTGAGCAAGATCAAGCGCCGCGCCGGTGACTACGACCCCGATGAGGACAAGAACTACACTGCCCGTCCAGTGATTGCGCTGGATATCTGCATGGGTACCGCTTTACGCAGCATCGAAGTGAACTTGACTGACCGCAGCGCTTTCCAATACCCGCTGCTGATCGGCTCCGAAGCGTTGAAACGCTTTGATGCGCTGGTCGACCCCAGTCTTAAATACGCAGCAGGCAAACCTGCCTGCGCCGCCGACGCTCATACCGCCGAGTAAACCGAATGCGCTCTCTGACCCTGCACCTGAAAATCCTCATCACCCTTTTGGTGGTGCTGGGTATTTCGGTCACCGCCTACCAGATTTTCGTGCAGGGCATTCCTGTTACCGAGGACGCCACCGACGACTTGTGGAACATCGACGCCAAGGTCGAGTTCGTCGCCAGCCCGAAAGACCCGGTGAAAATCTCGATGTTCGTGCCGCCCCTGAGCCGCGACTTCGTGAGCCTCAATGAGAGTTTCATCTCGAACAACTACGGCGTGAGCGTCAACCGCACCGACGGTAACCGCAAGGTCACCTGGTCGGCACGTCGCGCCAAGGGCAACCAGACCCTGTATTACCGCCTGGTGCTGACCAAGCGTTACAGCGGCGAGAAGGTCAAGGTCAAAGGCCCGACCTTCCGCGACAGCATTGCCGTGGAAGGCCCGGAAAAGATCGCGGCCGAAGCCCTGCTGGCGCCGATCCGCCAGCACTCGGCGGATGTGGAAACCTTTATCACCGAAGCCATCAAGCGCACCAACAAC
Organism: Pseudomonas sp. PWP3-1b2; assembly: GCF_049896045.1. Taxonomy (NCBI): domain Bacteria; kingdom Pseudomonadati; phylum Pseudomonadota; class Gammaproteobacteria; order Pseudomonadales; family Pseudomonadaceae; genus Pseudomonas; species Pseudomonas sp. PWP3-1b2. The sequence goes on along the minus strand of NZ_JAFCTN010000035.1, from coordinate 6,017 downwards.
CTCAACGACGACAACGTGAAGCTGCTGCTGGCGGGCGACCCATCGACGCCGCACAAGGCCAAGATCGTCGAACTGTTGCTGTCCATCGCCCACGTGCCGGTGGAAAAAGTCCACACCATCCGCCTCGTCGCCGACCAGCCACAAACCCCGGAACTGTGGCTGCGCAGCTTCAATGGCAATGACTGGCTGTACTTCAACCCGGAAACCGGCGAACAAGGCCTGCCCGCTGACCGCCTGCTGTGGTGGACCGGCGATGAAAACCTGATCACGGTGGAAGGTGGCAAGAAAGCCATGGTCACCTTCAGCATGAACAACAGCGAAATGAACGCGATTCGCCTGGCCAAGCTGACCGACGAAAACACTGACGCCAACTTCCTCGAATACTCGCTGTACGGCCTGCCGCTGCAAACCCAACAGACCTTCATGATCATGGTGATGATCCCGATTGGCGTGCTGGTGATTCTGATCCTGCGCAACCTGATCGGCCTGCAAACCCTCGGCACCTTTACCCCGGTGCTGATCGCGCTGGCGTTTCGCGAGACGCAACTGGGCTTCGGGATTGTGCTGTTCACCATTATTACGGCGCTGGGGCTCTCGCTCAGGTCGTACCTTGAACACTTGAAGCTGCAGATGTTGCCGAGGCTTTCGGTGGTGCTGACCTTCGTCGTGGTGCTCATCGCCGCCATCAGCCTGTTCAGCCACAAACTGGGGCTGGAGCGCGGGCTGTCGGTGGCGCTGTTCCCGATGGTGATTCTGACCATGACCATCGAACGCCTGTCGATCACCTGGGAAGAACGCGGCGCCAACCATGCGCTGAAAGTCGCGATCGGTACGCTGTTCGCCGCCTCCCTGGCCCACATCATCATGAGCGTGCCGGAGCTGATCTACTTTGTGTTCACCTTCCCGGCCGTGCTGCTGATTCTGGTGGGCTTCATGCTGGCCATGGGTCGTTATCGCGGCTACCGCTTGACCGAGCTGGTGCGTTTCAAGGCCTTCTTGAAGGCTGACCAGTAATGTTCGGCTTCTGGAAAACCTGGAAGGCCCTGGAGGCGCGGGGCATCATGGGCATCAACCGGCGTAACGCCGACTACGTGCTCAAGTACAACAAGCGCAGCCTGTATCCGCTGGTGGATGACAAGATCATCACCAAGGAACGTGCCCTGGCCGCCGGCCTGCATGTACCCGAAATGTACGGGGTGATTTCCACCGAGAAAGGCATCGACAAGCTCGACGAGATCATCGGCGGGCGCAGCGACTTCGTGATCAAGCCGGCCCAGGGCGCCGGCGGTGACGGCATTCTGGTGGTAGCCGACCGTTTTGAAGGACGCTACCGCACGGTGTCCGGCAAGATCATCAGCCACGAAGAAATCGAACATCAGATCTCCAGCATCCTCACCGGCCTGTACTCCCTGGGCGGCCACCGCGACCGCGCGCTGATCGAATACCGCGTGGTGCCCGACCAGATCTTCAAGAGCATCAGCTACGAAGGCGTGCCGGACATCCGCATCATCGTGCTGTTGGGCTACCCGGTGATGGCCATGCTGCGCTTGCCGACCCGGCAATCCGGCGGCAAGGCCAACCTGCACCAGGGCGCGATTGGCGTGGGCGTCGACCTTGCCACCGGCCTGACCCTGCGCGGGACCTGGCTGAACAACATCATCACCAAACACCCGGACACCACCAACGCGGTGGACGGCGTGCAACTGCCCAACTGGGACGGTTTCATGAAGCTCGCGGCGGGCTGCTATGAACTGTGCGGGCTGGGCTATATCGGCGTGGACATGGTGCTGGACCAGGAAAAAGGCCCGCTGATCCTGGAACTGAATGCGCGGCCGGGGCTGAATATTCAGATCGCCAACGACTGTGGTTTGACCTTGCGTACTCATGCCGTGGAAGCGCGGTTGGAAACCTTGAAAGCGGCCGGTGTGACCGAAACCCCGGAAGAGCGGGTGAAGTTTGTGCAGGAAATGTTTGGGCACATTCCTGCTGTGGAGGGCTGAGGGCCTCATCGCAGGCAAGCCCTCAATCTGCTTATCCCCGACATCCCCTCTAGGACCAAAACCGACAGGGGACTACAATCCCTCCCCCCAAGCCCACAGCTGATCCACCCCGCATGTCGACCTGTTCCGTACACCCGCTGCCCTACCGCGCCAACCCCGCTGCGTATTTCACAGCGATTCGCCACGCCCCCGGCGCGGTGCTGCTCGACAGCGGCCGCCCGGCTGCCGAACGCGGGCGCTATGACCTGCTGAGCGCTTGGCCGGAAACGACATTGACGGTGGCGCCTGACGAGAGCGGCAGTGATTTCCTGCAACGGTTGCGGGCAAACCTGACACAGTTGGGCGAAGCGGCGCTGCCAGCAGGTTATGAATTGCCGTTTGCCGGCGGCTTGATCGGTTACCTGAGCTATGACTTTGGCCGGCACCTGGAACGCATGCCGCACCTGGCCATCGACGACTTGCACCTGCCGGATGCGCGCTTCGGGCTGTACGCCTGGGCGCTGATCAGCGATCACCATGCGCAGACCAGCCAACTGGTGTTTCACCCGTCGCTGGCAACCGGCGAGCAGCAACGCCTGATAGCGTTGTTCAGCAGTGAAGTGACCGATACCCCGCAGAGCTTCAAACTGCACGGCCCCATGGCTCCTGACCTGACTGCCGAGGCTTACCGGCAGGCCATCGCGCACATTCAGGACTACATCCAGGCCGGCGACTGCTACCAGGTCAACTTTGCCCAACGCTTTCGCGCGCCCTGCGTGGGTGATCCCTGGGCGGCTTATTGCGCCTTGCGTGAGGCGTGCCCTACTCCGTTTTCCGGGTTCCAGAGCCTGCCCGATGACGGCGCGGTGCTGAGCCTGTCGCCGGAGCGCTTCGTGCGCATCAGCGAGCGTCAGGTCGAAACCCGCCCGATCAAAGGCACCCGTCCACGGGGTTTGACGCCCGAGGAAGACGCCGCCAACGCCGCCGAACTGCTGGCAAGCCCCAAAGACCGCGCAGAAAACCTGATGATCGTCGACCTGCTGCGCAACGACCTCGGCCGTACCTGCCGCACCGGCTCGGTGAAAGTGCCGGAACTGTTCAGCCTGGAAAGCTACCCCAACGTGCATCACCTGGTGAGTAGCGTGACGGGTGAATTGGCCGCCGACAAAGACGCCCTCGACTTGATCGCCGGCAGCTTCCCCGGCGGCTCAATCACCGGAGCGCCGAAGATTCGCGCGATGCAGATCATCGACGAACTGGAGCCGACGCGACGCGGGTTGTACTGCGGCTCGCTGGTGTACCTGGACGTGCGCGGCGAGATGGACAGTTCCATCGCGATCCGCAGCTTGCTGGTCAAGGATGGCCAAGTGTGTTGCTGGGGCGGAGGCGGGATCGTCGCGGACTCAGAGTGGCAGGCGGAGTATCAGGAGTCGCTGACGAAGGTGCGGGTGTTGTTACAAACGCTGGAAAACCTCTAAGGGCCAAGCCAGTCCTGTCTCTCGAAGGCAAAAGCGCTCAGTAAGAAAAAACCTGAATCAGATCGGCTGTGGACGAGGTGAGGCGCTGAAGGATAGCGTCCGGCTCCGACTGTCCACCTGCCGTCTGTGAAGGATCACATGAAACGACTGCCTACTCGTCAGAAATTATTTCCGGGATTGCATCTCCAGCCAACCACTCCCATAATCTCCCAAATTGGGAGGATCCAGCGATGCGGATAATCGCTTTATCTACCCTACGAATATTTTGGCAAAGCCATCCGGCATATGCCGACGCCAAAATCCCGCTGGTCGAGCTTTACCGCCATATGGAAAAGGCCACTTACCCGACGCCGCAGGCGCTCAAAGCCGAGCTCAGAACGGCGAGCATTCTCAAAGGGGGCAAAGTTGTGTTCAACGTTGGCGGTAACAAATATCGGGTGATTATGGCGATCGATTATCAGCGACAGCTCGGGTTTATACGTTTCGTGGGAACCCACGCACAGTACGACCAAATCAACGCGGAGACCCTGTGATGAACATAAGACCAATACATTCCCAAGAGGACCTGACCGCAGCGCTTGCGCGCGTGGAACAGATCTGGGGAGCGCCGATCGGCTCGCCTGAGGGTGATGAGCTGGAAATCCTCGCCATTCTCATCGAGAAGTACGAAGCGGAGCATTATCCAATGCCGCCGTCGGACCCGGTGGAGGCGATCAAGTTTCGCATGGAGCAACTGGGCATGACCGCCCGTGACCTTGAGCCGTTTATTGGCACCAGTGGGCGCGTGTCGGAAGTGTTGAATCACAAGCGCAAGCTGAGCTTGTCGATGATCAAGCGACTGCATGAGGGCTTGAGCATTCCTTATGACAGGTTGCTGGCTGGGGTTTAGCAAGCCAGCTGCCACATTCTTAATGGTGTAAACCCGATCAAATGTGGGAGCTGGCTTGCCTGCGATGGGGCCATCAGCACTGGCCAGGAAGCTACAGGCTCAACTGCCGATTCGACGCCTTGATAAACTCCTGCTTCAAATCCTCAAACGTATGCACCGCCGGAAACTGCGGGAATTCGCGAATCACATTCTGGGGCGCGTGAAACAGAATCCCGCGGTCGGCCTCGCCCAGCATGGTGGTGTCGTTGTAGGAATCGCCGGCCGCGATCACGCGGTAGTAGAGGGTCTTGAAGGCCAAAACCGACTGGCGCTTCGGGTCTTTCTGACGCAGTTGGTAGCTCACCACGCGGTCGTTTTCGTCGGTGATAAGGCGGTGGCACAGCAGTGTCGGAAAACCCAGCTGGCGCATCAGCGGCTGGGAGAACTCATAGAAGGTGTCCGACAGAATCACCACTTGGAAGCGCTCGCGCAGCCAGTTGACGAACTCGACCGCGCCGTCCAGTGGCTTGAGGGTAGCGATCACTTCCTGGATGTCGGCGAGCTTGAGCCCGTGCTCATCAAGGATGCGCAGGCGCTGCTTCATCAACACGTCGTAGTCGGGAATGTCACGGGTGGTGGCCCGCAGGGATTCAATACCGGTTTTTTCAGCGAAGGCGATCCAGATTTCCGGAACCAGCACCCCTTCCAGGTCGAGACAGGCAATTTCCACAAGACACTCCCATTCATAGTGTTAGTTGAGCGAGCAAAAGGACTGCCGAACTCTAGCGATTCAAGCTCGCCGCCGCAACGCAAGGCGGTTTTTGATACCATCGCCGTCTAGAGAGCGCTCAGCGCCATTGACCTGTAGGAACCGTCCTGATGAACCCAGCCTTCGACGTCGTTGAACTCGCCACGACTTATGCCAACAAATCCGCTCAGGACATTCTCAAACTGGCGTTCAGCCAGTTCGGTGATGACCTGTGGATTTCCTTCAGCGGTGCCGAGGACGTGGTGCTGGTAGACATGGCCTGGAAGCTGAACAAGAACGTCAAGGTGTTCAGCCTCGACACCGGCCGCTTGCATCCAGAGACCTACCGGTTCATCGAGCAGGTGCGCGACTTCTACAAAATCGACATCGAACTGATCTCGCCAGACCAGACCAAACTGGAACCTTTCGTCAAGGAAAAGGGCCTGTTCAGCTTCTATAAGGACGGCCATGGCGAATGCTGCGGCGTGCGCAAGATCGAGCCGTTGCGCCGCAAGCTCTCGAGCGTGAGCGCCTGGGCCACCGGCCAACGCCGTGACCAGAGCCCCGGCACCCGCAGCCAGGTGGCCGCGCTGGAAATCGACACGGCGTTCTCCACCCCGGAACGCACCCTGTACAAATTCAACCCACTGGCGCAGATGACCAGCGAGGAAGTCTGGGGTTACATCCGCATGCTGGAGCTGCCGTACAACAGCCTGCATGAGCGTGGCTTTATCAGCATCGGCTGCGAGCCTTGCACCCGGCCCGTGTTGCCGAACCAGCATGAACGCGAAGGCCGTTGGTGGTGGGAAGAAGCGACGCAGAAGGAATGCGGGCTGCATGCGGGGAATATCATCAGTAAGGCTTGAAGCTGATGCAGTTACCAATGTGTGTGTGCGGGCTTGTGTGGGAGCGGGCTTGCTCGCGAATGCGGTGTATCAGTCAAA